>CANEZU010000056.1 GCA_947444255.1 Flavobacteriaceae bacterium
GTAATTAATAATGTAAATTTTAAAGATGTTTCCTCGTTCACCTTTAATGGTCGTGCGTTATATGATAGTAGAGATGTTTTTCCTACCACAGCTGATGCCCCAATTACAGGAGATATCAAAGAGGATGAGGCGTATAATGCTTACGTAGTAGGCAACCTGAAATATCAGAAAGGGGAATATTGGGCCGAGAAAAATCAGGCAGGACAAATTACTCTTTTGCGCAGGTATGCTCCTATTCCTGTTCCTGGCGCTACTGTGAGCATAGATAACGAACCTGCAATTGATGAAAATAATGTCCCTATTGTAACCGATATTAATGGTCGATTTACCCTCCAAGTTCCTATAGGTCAACATGCCATTTCCATATCAAAAAGTGGTCATGAACTTTTATATGATGGTAGGTTTCCTGCAAAAACAACTGCTGTGGTTGCTGGCCAAACGGTGGTTACTAATACGTATCAAGATTTTTATGAAGACCGAACGGAGGAGATTACATTTATCGACAATACTAAAGTAACGGTCATTGGGCGCGTAGTGGGTGGAGCCGTTCAAGCAGATCAAGTAATTGGTTTTGGTGATACGGGCACAAAAACACATACTTATCTAAACGACAATAAAGAGCCCACATCTGTAGTCTATACTTCCGTCAACAATATAGGCCAGGCCACTTTAACGCTGGGTCATATGCCTGCTGGATCATCTACCGTAACACCTGATTACAGGACTACAATTACAACCAATATTCAAACGGGGGAATTCCGCAAGAAGTTATTACCGCTAAATTATAACCTTTCTCAAAATGATGTGGTGTTTAAAAACGGAATAAATCCTGGTAATAGACCCTTGTTAGACCAAGACAAAATATACAATTTTACGGCTATAAATTCTTCGAAAACACCCACTTTCTCAAAAGGAAGCACCACTATAAACGGAGCGCCTTATCAAGAAATAGTGAAGCTTACCTATACAGCAACCCCTCAATTTAATGTAGAGAGTCAAACTGCTGATGCTCAAATTACTGCTGATGGTAAAACCTATACCATTGCGTCTAATCAAGAAACGCCTGTTTATAGTCAATTTGGGACCTATGAAATTCGAATTAAGGGCGTAGAAACTTATAAGAATCATGATAATAGCGTTACTACTCCTGTGCTTTCAACAGTAGCAGTTACTGGAGGCGAAATTATTTCAACCAATAATTTAGCCTTAGAAGATTCTGAAAAAATAGAAACTTCAGCAACAGACGCTAGTGTTTTGATTTATTCTTTTAGAGGAGGTATACCGAATACCGATGCCGCAACTGGATATAAAAGAAATATGAGTTTATTATACCGATTAAATGGGATTGATTATCCATTAACGGGTTTCAAAAATGAAGGTATTCTTTTAGGAGGAGTCTCCGATGGCACCCAATCCTTTGTTACAGCAGGGCCTGAATTGCCTGATTTTGTGTTACGAGATCCGCCAGGTTCTGGAAGTTCAGCAACTATTGATAAAGGTTCCTCTTTTACTTTTTCAAAAGAAAGTTCTTACTCACTTAATAACGCAAGCGAAACTACGGGTACTGTTTCTTTAGGTTTTACAATGGAAGTAGGTGGCTCCATTTTAGGCCCTGTCGTAAAAACAGAAGTTAGTAATGATATTTCTGTAGGATTGTCAATGGAACAATCTGCTTCTAATGGTAGCAGTGTTGAAAATACCTATACGTTTAATCAATCCATTTCTACAAGCGATGATCCCGGTTGGGTGGGTAGTGATGCCGATTTGTATATTGGATATTCTGCGAATCAAATCTATGGTACTTATAATAAATTGACCGCCACAACTACTCAAAATAGTGCAACGCCTATCAAGGTTGTTCCTTTGGTAAATAGCACTGCAAATGTGATATATCCTAGAATTAGTACCGCAATCTATTTTAATGAAGCTCCTGAAAAAACCTTCTTTGTTTATTCTCAACGAAGTATCATCAATGACCTGATTCCAAAATACGAGTTGTTCGTTAGACAGATAGATAGTGGAGAATTGATTCCAAATACAAATGGTGTCTTGTCTAAAAATGCCTATTTGAGCTCTATCAATCTTTGGAAAAAAATTATTTTAAACAATGAGCTTGCTAAATTCAAGGCCTATAACGATAAGGATCAGCTTAAAGCGTCTTTAAATAGTATTTTGGATGGATTAAAAAATCCGGTAACCAATCTTTTCTCTCCTGCTGCAAAAGATTTAAAGAATTTATTGAATGCTACATTTTTTGAAAACATTTCACTAGATGCCGGTGTGGCGGGCATTACAAAGTCGTATCAAGTAGATAGAATAAATTCTAGTTCGCTTTCTTATGAATTGCAAATAGCTAATTCAGTAGGATTAGCTCTTGGTGCCGAGGTTAATGATACAGGATTTTCACTTGAAACCTCAGTAAGTAATGGTTTTGGACTTGGTCAATCTAGTTCGAATCAAAGCAGCAGAACTACCAATGTAAGTTACACTTTGAGTGATACTGATGATGGCAACTTATTGAGTGTTGATGCGATTAATCCATTTGACGGTAATGGTCCAATATTTATCACCAAAGGGGGAGAAACCTCTTGCCCTAATGAAGCAGCGGAATTGTCTCATTATTACAAAGCTGGTCATCCAAATGCTGCTGCTAACGCAACAATTGTAGCGCTTGATGAAGCGGATAGAGTTCCTTTATCCGTGGCTACAGTGGCATTAGAAAAACCACTACTTCAAGTTTTTTCATCTAGTAATGTTACCAATGTTTTTGAAGGTAGAAATGCAGAGTTTGTATTAAAATTAAGTAATTTGAGTGCAGTAAGAAAGGACGCTACCTTTTTGCTCGTAGTAGATCAAACTACCAATCCGGATAATGCGTTAATCAATATTGAGCCAAATGGTACACTTATCACTATTCCTGCTGGCCAAACGGTAACCTATACCATGACGCTTAAAAAAGTGAAGGCAGACCAATTTAATTACAACAATATCAAAGTGTCGCTACAATCTAATTGTGATGACAATGCCTCGAGCTCGGTTTTGGTTTCTGCCGGTTTTGTACCAGCTTGTTCTACTGTAAGTGTGGTGTCGCCTGCCAACAATTGGTTGATGAACATAAATACTGCTTATAATGGCAATTTAACTCGTCCGCTCAACATCAAATTAGGCGATTACAATACGACATTCTCCAGTTTCAAACAAATTAACTTAGAGTATCGCTTAAAAGGGTCACCTAATTGGACTGGGCTAAAAACCTATTTCAAAAATCAAGCAGATTATAACGCAGCCGTAACTGGCGGGGATAATAATGTGGAAATGATTGTTGGGAATGATTTAATCTATGCTTGGGATATTAAAGCACTAGGATTGCCTAATGGCACTTATGAAATTCGTGCCAGAAGTACTTGTTATAACGGTACCGTATACGAGTCGGCCATTACACAAGGTATTGTAGACCTTAGTGCCCCAGTTGTTTTTGGAACACCAACACCTAAAAACGGTATTTTAGGAATAGGAGATGATATTGCTATTCGTTTCAATGAACCTGTTAAACTCAATGGTACAGTAAGCCAGTTTTTATTTCAGGTACAAAAAAATCAGCCACCAGTACGTCATCAAGTATCACTTGCCTTTAATGGTGCTAGCAATACAGCCACGATCAATAAACCTTACATCACTACTGGTAATTTGAGTATTGAGTTTTGGATGAAAAATACAAGTCCAACTGGCACTTCTACTTTATTGAGCCAAACTGGAGGACTTAAAGTGGAATTAATAGATAACGTATTGAAATATACCCTTGGTGCAGCAAGCATCAGTGCAACAATCTTGAAGGACGGTAATTTTAATCATTATACCCTTTCTTATAATGCGACCACTCCAAGCCTTAGTATTATTGAAAACGATAGGACGTTGACATCGACTACGAGTCCGAATCCTATTAGTACATTGAGTTTCACTAATGCGAATCCAATTGTTATTGGTGGTAACACTTTTAAAGGCAATATACACGATCTTAGATTGTGGAGTACAGCAGTAACAAGAGATCAATCAGTAGCCAATATGAATATAGCATTGAATGGCAATGAAAATGGAATTTTAGGTTTTTGGCCAATAAACGAAGGAAATGGCTCTATTGCTAATGATATCGCTAGGTTTAAAGATTTAGTGATTTTGAATGCCAATTGGGATATTCTCCCGAAAGGAACTGCCTATGATTTTGATGGGACTAAACATTTAGCGACCACTAGTGGTACATTGTCTAGAGTAGTTATCTCCAAAGAGATGAATGCTACGGTAACATTTTGGATGAAAACGGCGCAGACCAATGCAACCATACTGTCTAACGGAAAAGGAGATGGTACTGATTCTCTAGAAGCTGATCAGTTCCGCAACAAATGGGCTTTCAACACCACTGCAAATGGAGGTCTTGAATTAGCAGCCGAAGGAAGCAGTTTTGCTTTTGGCACTATGACAGTTAACGACAATGCTTGGCATCACGTTGCACTAAGCTTGACCAGAAATGGCGGTTTGAGTCTTTACATTGATGGTAATCAGGTGGGCTCTTACAGTGCAGCAGCTATTGGCGGATTTTCTTCAAGCAAGTTGTTTATTGGAGCTAGAGGACAGGCCAATGCTACAAGCGACACTGCTGATCGATACTTCGTGGGTCAACTAGACGAATTATGTATTTGGAACTTGGCCAGAACAGCGGAGCAGATTAAAGCAGACATGTATTTTGAACAAAATCCAGAAACCGCTGGCTTACTATTTTATTCTAATTTTAATAAGCCAGAATTAGCCAATGCAAACGGACCGAAATATTATTATCCTTATTCTGCCTTTGAGCAACGTAGCGATTATTTCTTGTCATACGTTCCTGCCACTGCTACTGTTCCTAGCATAGCACAAACAGGATTGCTCGTAAATTTAGATCCAGGACAAACTACTAGTTATGCTGGTTCAGGAAGTTTATGGACAAATATTGGTAGTGGAGGTTCGGCCTATAATGCCAGTCCAACCAATCAAAGCGCCCCAACATTTAATTCTACTAATGGAGGTGTTTTTACATTTAATGGTACAAATCAAGGGACTCAACTTGCTAGAGGTGTAATAACCGATGATTTTACCTTAAGTGCCTGGTTTAAAACATCGTCAAATTTTGGTACTTCGACATGGTGGCAAGGAATGAGATTAATAGATGCTGACTCGCCCGGTAATGTAAATCACTTCGGTTTAGCAATGGGTCAAGGGAAATATATGTTTGGAATAGGTAATCCTTCAACTACTATTACCTCTCCTGGAACCTATAATGATAATAACTGGCATAATGTAACTTTCACAAGAACAAAAGCTACAGGTGCACTTAATATGTATGTTGATGGTGTTCAAATTGCAACAGGAACAGGCGGTACAAACACTTTAAATGCTTCAGAACAAATATTTATCGGAAATTCGAGGAATGGAGGATTTTTCCAAGGAAATATGTCTGCCGTACATTTGTATAATACCGTACTGAGTGCAACACAGGTTCAGACCAATTTTGATGCATTGAAAGGAAGGTTTTATCCGCAGCCAGCTACTTCATCTGCTCTGGGAGGTAGTGTAACTTTTACAGCTGTCTCGCCTGCTATTAAACCGTTTCGTTCCACAGAAAGTTTTGTGGTGAATCCGATAATCAATGGGGATGAAATTATACTAGTAGTGCGGGATGCTGTTGATAATTGGGGCAGTATTGAAGGAAAAGTAGCCAATATCACAGTGTCTGCATTGAACGATATGTACGACAACCCTCAAGCTTCACCTCAGACTTGGACTGCCTTAATCAGTAAAAATCCAATTAAAATGTTTGTGGAAGGGCAAGGTGATATTGTAAATCTGGTAAAAACTACCGATTTGCCTTTAACCTTCCCAATCACCATCGTGAATCAAGGTGGTAAAGCAGAACAGTATTCCTTTACTGTCCCTAGTTGGTTGAAACTTTCGTCCACTTCTGGAGTTCTTGATCCTAATAAGTCCACAACAATTACGGCTACGGTTGATATGAATTTAGCCCCAGGTGCTTATAATAATATCATATCCTTAACTACAAATTATGGAATCGATACTAAAATTCAATTGAATTTGAGAGTTTTGGTCAACGAACCCGTCTTGAATTTCAATCCAGCTAATTTTACACAATCGATGAATATCATCGCTAAGATAAAAGTGGATGGAATCATCGCAAATGATATTTACGACAGAATTTATGCTGTAGCCCCAGGAGCAAATGGTTTAGAGGTTAGAGGAAAAGCGGCTCTTGCTTATGATGTTCAACTCAATACTTATAATGTATTCCTAACGGTCTATAGCAATGTGGCCAGTGGTGAAAATATTTCTTTCTTTATTTGGGATGCCACACATGGGAATTTTTTAGAAGCGACCTTAAACACTGCAGTTGCCGTACCTTTTATTGGAGATTCCGTAATTGGTGATTTTACAAGCCCTGCCATTTGCGAAAACACCAATGTTGCGGGACAATTGGTTCCCTTACAACAAGGTTGGACCTGGGTTTCCTTTAATGTCAATGATCCTAGATTTGCAAGTTTGAATAATTTAACTGCCGGGACAGATTTAAGCACCTCAGATCTCATTCAGTCGAATGTACCTCCGTTGTTTGACTCCTATCAGTTTTACACCACTGGATCTCCGAATAATGGATGGTCTGGAGGAATTACGTCTAGCGGAGGAATTACCACCAATAAGATGTATAAGATTAAAATTGCAAGAGGTGGTGAATTTAAACTAAAAGGAATCCCTGCAGATTTAAACGCTTGGTCTTTCAACTTACTAGCAGGTTGGAATTGGTTGCCTTATGTTGCCAATAAAAATATCCCAATAGGAGATGCTTTAGCAAATTTAAACCCAGTAGACGGTGATTTAATCAAATCGCAAAGTTTGTTTGCCATTTACAGTAGCGTTGCCCGTGCATGGAAAGGTTCACTGACTTATTTGAATCAATCAGAAGGATACATGATCAAAGTGGCCAATGCACAGACCTTAACCTATCCATCTTATATCAATAAGATTAATGCCAGATCTGCTGCGCAAATAAAAACTATTGGGCAAAAAGAAATAGTAATAAACGGAAGCAATGCTAATAAAGTTAAGGGCTTAAATGAAGTGATTACACCAACTTTTATTCTTTCTGCTGATTATTCCAAATTTGCCAATACCATGAATGCAGTGGTAAAACTACCGGAAGGTTTTAACGTATTGTCTTTTTACAATGACGCACATGAATTGCGAGGGAATTGCAAAACAATCAATGTAGAGGGTCAAGAACTGGCATTTATCACTATTTATGGAGAAAAAGCAGAAAATCTAACCGCATTTATTGGTTCAAATATTCGGAACCAAGGAACGTCTAAAACATTAAAATTCGCTCCTGATATACTGATGGGAAGTATTGCTAAACCAATTCTGATTGAATTGGCCAAACAGGAATTGAGCATCTACCCAAATCCATTCCACGATGAATTAAAAATTGTTTTGGATAGTAAAGAAAAAGGAGCGGCTAAAATCATCATTTATAGCATAACAGGACAAACATTATTCGATCAAAATTTCGATGTCAATGCCGGAACAAATGTATTAATGATACAACCTGATGTTCCTACCGGTACTTATGTGATGAGCGTACAAGTTGATGGAAAAGTGATATTGAATAAAATTATAAAAGAGTAATTAAAATTGATATGAAAAAAAGAGCCATTATCTTACTATTATTTTTAGTTTCGTTTGGGCGATTATTTGCGCAAATCCCAAGCTGGAAAGTAAATGAATCTGATTATCAATATACCATGACTTTTGTGGCTAAACTTAATGTTGATGGCGTTCCACTAACAAATTCAAATGATTTGGTAGGAGCATTTGTAGGAAGTACTTGTAGGGGTGTTAGTAAACTTACCTATGTGGCCAGTGCAAATTCTTATTTTGCTTATCTCATCGTTTTATCCAATAGCCCCGGTGAGGCCATTACTTTTAATTTATATGATAGCTCAAAAAACAAAGTCACAAAAGTGAGTAAAACTATCCATTTTGTGGCCACCCAACATATTGGGGATTTATTTCAATCCTATAGTATTGCAGAGCCAGCGCTAAATAATAAAGCTGAAATTCTTTCTTTTGATTTTTTAAATATCAAAACGCTAACATCCCTAATTAGTTCTGGGTCTGTGAAGCTGGGTATATCTCAAGGGAATCCTTTAACTGATCTCACGCCGGTATATGTATTAAGTAATGGGGCTCGTCTTTATAAAAATAGGACACTACAAAGTTCCGGAACGACTAGCATGAGTTTTAGTACCCCTGTTACTTTCGAAGTATTGTCCGAAGATGAGTCCACTTTAGTAAAGTATACAGTTGAAGTAACGCCAACTCTAGGTCCACCTTTGGTTTGTTATAAGAAAGAGGCGGTTTGTTATGAAGGGGGGGTTATTAAAGTACTGTATCCTATAGAAAAGGAAGAGGTCGTTTTAACCAGAGATGGAGTTTCTGTATCCACTCAAAGTATTACTAATGGACAAGCCCTTTTTAGTGATTTAAAGGAGGGAACCTATACAATTAGTGTGGGCGGAAATTCGAAGGAAATTAAAATTAATTTAAAACCATCATTATGAAGTATTTAATATTTAGTTTTTTGATTGCACTTATAACAGCCTTTTCAAGTTGTTCTAGTGAAGAAAATTTAAAAACAACAACCCCAAGTATCGCTTTTGTTCATGAAGATGGGTCACCTATAGCTCAAAAGGAGTGTATTAATACCAATACCAATTATGCCCTATTAATTAAGACGAATTCTAATGGAAAAGGTATTTTTAAGGCTACAAAAATCGAGTACACCTTAAACGGGATTAATAATATTATGACTTTATCGAATGGTGTACACCAATTAAATGGTATTAAACTTATCGATGGGTATAATAGTGCAGAAATTGTAGGAAGTGATCATAAGGCATCTCTTTATTTTAACTCACATGAGAATTTTGAGTTAGTGCCCTAATTAAATTCCATTTTTCTTCAAAACGCATTAATTTTATTGTAAAAGGGGGATTCTCCAAGAGAGGGAGCAAAAGCAGAAAGGCTATCAGAAATGATAGCTTTTTTGGTTTTTATTTGTAATATTTTTTTTTAATGTTATTTTTGATGATGAATTCTCGATTAGTATATTTAATAATGAGCTAATATATTTAAGCATGAATCCAAACAAAAAAAATGTTGGTGACGGAATTGGCATAGGAACTGCCTTAGGTGTTGCTTTTGGTACTTTATATGCATATAAATCGGGAAATCAATCACTAAGTATCGCATTAGGGATAGCTTTAGGTGTTGCAATTGGGGCGATTTTAGACTTTATTAGAAACCGTAAATGAAGCCGTTCCTTATACAATACCGAAAAGAAATAATAGTTGGGTTTTTAGTTTTTCTATTTTTCCTTTTTAAAGATTTTATTAAATTGTTTAGGTAGAAACATTGGATACAAATCGCTAATATTAGTGTTGTTAAATAAATAACCTTCGCATCAAAATTGTAGCTTTCTCCGATAGGAGCTTTAGCAAAAAGGCTATCATTTTAGACTGTCCCCAAAAGTTTAGACAAATTTATAATTAATTTCGAATCGTCTCCCCTTTTCTCATTTAAGTCGTATTTGTTTTTCTCGCCTATCTTCAATGTTTTTTCTATATGAAAAGACAGGATGTTTAATTTTGAATTTTTGAATTAGATACTCTTCTATAGTAATAATAGATTGCCGAATTTTTTTCTTTTTAGATTCATAGCCTAAATGCTCCGGAAACAATTCTAAAAGTTCTGAATAATTAATATAATTGGGATAGGATTCTACCAATAAATTCAAGATTCCAAGATCTTCCTGCTTGAGATCTTTTTGGATCTCTTCAATTTTAGTCAAAATTAATTGCGCTGTACTTTTATTTCTTCTAATGTAAATTAACCAAAACACCAAAATCAGTGCTATTCCAATTGAATATAAATACCAATTAATAGCAGTCGAATACAATTGACTAAACGATTTTTTAGTACCAAGAAAGTCATCTCTTTTTACAAATAACACTTCCGATTGCGCCATTGGCTTGTCAATAATTAAATAAAAACCGCTCTTGGCTTTATTATAGCTTATGGAGGATAGCGTATTGTTTTTGTTTAAAGACTTTATGATTCCCAAATTAGCTTCTGGATAATAAATAAGAGTGTTATTTTTAATATCACATTCATAAACGCCTAATTCCGAAATTAATAAAGCATGTCCATTAAAATCATATACAAAATCATAGGGATAGCTTGCATTTATGGAACCCTCTCCTAATTTATTCCACTTTTTATCTTCAAATGAAAACTGCCAATAATCATTAATAAAACCTGCATTTTCATAGGGATTTTCAATGTCTAATGGAATCCCATGACCTGGGCCTATAAATAAAGTCCCATTATCATATTGCGCCATCATACGATCTCTGGGCGTGGGACTTTCCTTTAATGAACTGACTTGGTCAAAAACTTCCGTCTCCTTTTTTGCGAAATTATAAAAGCTTATTATATTTTTAAAAGTATGCAACCCATAACCACCAAAGTCAAGTATCGAATGATGATGAAAAAAACTAAAGCTTCTAAATTGTGATTTAAAATCAAAAGAGTGATCTAATCTTTTAAAGTCATTGCCGTCAAAAGTATAAACAATTCCAGAAGAAGCATTTTTCATATAGCCTACATCACCCTTTGAAACGAACTTAAATTCTTTCATTTCCAGACCATGAAGTTTTGGTAAACCTAGTTGAAAACCACTTACATTATGTATAGAATCATTTTCTAAAAGATAGGTTTGACTTTTAAAAGTGAACAAAAAATGATTGCCTTTTTGAGCTAACTTAATATTTTGTCCTATGCTGACATTCAAATGGAGTAGAAAGATCAAAAAGAGGTTGGTACAATATTTCATAAGGCAAAATTAATAAAAATTGAAAATTCTAAATAGGGGACAGATACGGTATTCCATGTTTATTTATTAATATTCCCAATTTATAAAGTTATTTGAATAAATATCCCCAAACTACAAATAATTTATGAAAAAATTACTAATTTTAATGCTAATGCCGCTACTAGCTATTGCACAAGGAACTTTAACCGATCGAGATGGGAATCAATACCATACAGTAACAATAGGAGATTACGAGTGGACAACCTCAAATTCAAAACTTAAAACCTATAATGATGGGACTCCTATACCATTTGTGAGTGACAGAACCGCCTGGGCGAACTTAAAAACGGGTGCCTGGTGTTATTTCAATAACGATCCCACTACCGAAGAAAAAATGGGAATATTATACAATTGGTATGCCCTTTATCATATCACGCAAGAAGTGGCAAACCCTTCTGATCAAGATAACGAGGGAACCGAATTAAATCCAGCTAGTGCAGATTGGACATTGGGGCGATGGAATCAATATATCAAAAACAATGAAATAGTAGATGGCGAATGGAATGCCCTAAATAAATACTTAATAAACTCCCCAAACTTTCCTCAAGGCGTAGCCAAGTCTTTAGCTACAAATGAAGTGGGCTGGTGGCAACAATCAACAGATCCAGGAGCTCCTGGAAACAATATTACCTTAAATAATGCTTCCGCTTTTAATGCTATTCCCTCTGGCTTGCGAAACCAAAATGGCGACTGGGATCCTATTGGCTTCCGAATTAGGTTTTGGTATAAAAATAATTATAATAGCATCAAAGGAAACACAATAAACATCTACTATGCTAATGCTGACTTATATCCCGAAGGTATTCCATTTGGCTGTGGGCTTCCCATTAGATTTGTCAGAAGTGCTCAAAAAGGCTTATCCCTAAACAATTTAAAATCTTCTAGTTTCAAAATATTTCCAAATCCTGCTAAAGACCAAATAACCATAGATTGTGCTAATTTATCAGATGTATTGGGTTGGACTTATCAAATAGTTACTCCTTTAGGGCAATCACTTACTAAAGGCGAAATAAAAAAGGGGCCAAACAATATTCAACTTAATGCCATAAATGGACAAGGGATTTATTTTATAAAAATTTATGATCATTCCAATAACTTAAAAGAAACGAAGAAAATTATGATTCAATAAATTATATTCTAAATCAAGCTTCTCCCATAAAAAACACTTCCTATTATAACACTTGTCAGTAATAAAATTCAACTTTATAATTCGGAAACACCTCGCTAAACCTGTAAAAAAACAAATAAGTATAAATCACAAAAGCCCTTCCCCTTAATGGATGACGGGCTTTTTTATTTGATTTTAAATTACCATTTGGGTTTCTAAAAAAAAGGAAATAGTAAAACGGCGAAGTTGGGAAATAGTATAAAAATTCAAACAATCAACCCAGAACAAAAATGGAAGGACCGTCCAATTTGGCAAAAATCAGTTTTAATCCTTCATCTTGCGTTAGTAGCTGCTATGTTCGGTTTTGGGATTGGGCTGAATGATAAATAAGTTTTTTTTTATAAAAAAAATATTGGGCAACACTATTCCTCAACATACGACTTGAAATTATCTAAAATCATTTGCCAACCTGTTTTTTGAAGTGCTACAGGGTTTTCCGTTTCTGGCTCAAATTTTTCTGATACTATGGTTTCGTTTTCTGATAGTTCAAATAAAACAGACATTTTTCTTCCATCACCTAACAAAATTTCAATATACTTTCCTGCTTCAATATTCACATAAGTTCCCCAAAAATCAAAGCTGAAACTTCCGTCTTTTGCTTCCATCAAATAATGAAATTCACCTCCAACTAC
>CANEZU010000057.1 GCA_947444255.1 Flavobacteriaceae bacterium
AAAATGAGAATGATGCGGTTCTAATCTCAAAGCATTGACTACTAACACTTTTAAGCCTTTCAATTTTTGAATTTCTGAGTTTTCAATGGTTTTCACGTCTGTTAAATAAGCAAAATCGTCAATTCTATAACCAAAAACCTGAAGATCTCCATGCATGACGTTAATTGGTATAACCGTTTTATTCCCAATTGTAAAAGGAGAATTATTAATTACTTCCATAGGAAAAACGCTTGGTGCTCCTGGATACTTATGCTCAGTCTCAAAAATATAATCGAAACGCTTTTTTAAATTTTCAATAACTCTTTTATGGGCATAAATTGGTAATGTACCCTGCTTAAAGTTAAAAGGGCGAATGTCATCTAATCCAGCGGTATGATCTGAATGTTCATGAGTGTATAATATCGCATCTACTTTGGTACATCCTGAGGTCAACATTTGCTGCCTAAAATCTGGCCCACAGTCAATTACGAAAGAAGAATCATCCCATGAAATCCAAACAGAAACCCTTAATCGTTTGTCTCTATTATCTGAACTATGGCATACCGAATGATGGCTTCCAATTACCGGAATTCCCTGAGATGTACCTGTACCTAGAAAATATACTTTCAATTGTTTAATTTTTTACAAAAATAGTACTAATTATCTTTTGTTACGAGCCTATTTAATTAACTTTGTAATCTATTATAAGGATGGCAAAGAAATGGGGACTGAAATAAAATTAAAAGGTGACCGTGTCATCGAAAAAATACCTTCAATTAAGGACAAAGCACTTCGTATCAATTTAAATGACAACATTTATGGTACTTTTGCCGAAATTGGAGCCGGACAAGAAACAGTTAGACATTTTTTTAGAAGTGGTGGTTCATCAGGAACTATTGCAAAAGCAATGTCAGCTTATGATAAAGATTTTAGTGATGCGGTATACGGAATAGAAGGTGATGGTCGTTATGTTACTGAAAGCCGACTCAAAAAAATGCTTTCTCATGAAGGAAAATTAATTGAAAATCGACTAAGTAGAGAAAAACATCCAAACAAAATGTTTTTTTGTTTTGCTAATACTGTTGCCACAATTGATTTTGCAAAACAATTTAAAGGCCATGGATGGGTTGGAATTCGTTATCAAATTGAACCCGATGAAGATTATAACGAAATTATTCTTCATATGCGTTTCAAGGAAACTGACGCCCGTCTTCAGCAAGAAACTCTTGGTATTCTTGGCGTAAATCTAATATATGGCGCCTATTATAAATACAATAATCCAAAAAAATTATTACGCTATTTATACGATCACCTAGATAAAGACCAATTAGAAATCGATACGATCAACTTTTCTGGACCTCGATTTGCAGAAGTAGACAATCGTTTGATGAGTTTACAATTAGTTAAAAACGGAATGACAGATGCCGTTATGTTTGACCCTAAAGGAAACAACATTTTACCAGCCGCTATTCTCTACAAAAAAAACATTCTGGCTTTGAGAGGAAGTTTTCGTCCCGTAACTAGTGTCAACATGGACATGTACGAGAAGTCGCTAAAAATGTTCTTGGAAGAAAATAAAGTTGTAAAAGAAAATACACTAGTTATATTTGAAATTACCTTATCCAATTTGCGATCGGAAGGTGAAATTGATGAACGCGATTTTATGGATCGAGCAGAGTTACTTTGTTCCTTAGGACAGACAGTAATGATTTCAAATTTCCAGGAATATTATAAAGTAGTCGAATATTTCTCCAATTATACCAAAGCCCGAATGGGATTAGCAATGGGAGTTAATAATCTAGTAGATATTTTCGACGAAAAATACTACCGCCATTTAAGTGGTGGTATATTGGAAGCTTTTGGTAAATTATTCTATCGGGATTTAAAAGTTTTCTTATATCCAATGTTGGATGATAATGGAGATATTATTAATTCCGAAAATCTTAAAGTACACCCACGAATGAAAGAATTGTATAAATTCTTTAAATTCAACGGAAAAGTAATCGATGTTGTCGAATATGACCCAAGCACCTTAGAAGTTTTTTCACGTGAAGTATTAAAAATGATCATTAGTGGAAAAACAGGATGGGAAACTATGCTGCCAAAGGGTATAGCAGAAATAATAAAAGAACACCATTTATTTGGTTACGATCCTAACAGAAAACCAAAAGAAAACAAACAGTTAGAGCAATAGTTTACTATCAAAATTTAAAAGCCAAGAGAAATAAAAATTATCTTGGCTTTTTTTTAATTCTTATTTTAAAATCTGAGCAGCATGTGCTTTTGTTTTTACCTCAGAAATAATATCTTCGATTATTCCTTTCTCATCAATTACAAAAGTAGTTCTGTGAATTCCGTCATATTCTTTTCCCATAAACTTCTTAGGTCCCCAAACACCAAAAGATTCAATAACAGACCTGTCTTCATCGGCTAACAATGGAAAAGGAAAATCATATTTCTCTTTAAATTTTGCTTGCGCTTTTTGTGCATCAGCACTAACACCTAAAAGGGCATAATTATTAGCTTCAAAGCGTTCAAAATTATCTCTTAAGTCACAAGCTTCAGCTGTGCAGCCTGGGGTATTTGCTTTAGGATAAAAGAAAACTACTAGTTTTTTTCCGGCATAATCAGCCAATTCATGAACGATTCCATCCTGATCAATTCCTGAAAAATGGGGTGCCTTATCTCCTTTTTTTAATGTTGTCATTTTTTTTTAATTAAGATTGTTAGTGGTAAAATAATACTAAAAACCAATTATGGCTCATAGCTTCCAATTTGGAATTCAAATATCGTGTAAAAGATTAAATTTTATTCTATTTTTACAAGTATAAATATACGAAAATGACCAAACAAGAAAAGGTAACATTTGTTATAAATTCTTTAAAAGAATACTACCCTACAATCCCAATACCATTAGACCATAAAGATCCGTATACCTTATTAATTGCTGTACTACTTTCTGCCCAATGTACAGATGTTCGTGTCAATCAGATTACACCTATTTTATTTGCAAAAGCTGATAATCCATATGATATGGTTAAGATGTCAATTCAAGAAATAAAAGATATTATTCGACCCTGTGGACTATCCCCAATGAAATCAAAAGGAATACATGGCTTGTCCCAAATGATTATTGAAAAATACGATGGTAAAGTACCTCAAAGTTTCGAAGCTCTAGAAGAATTTCCGGCTGTGGGACATAAAACAGCCAGTGTAGTAATGTCACAAGCCTTTGGAGTTCCAGCTTTCCCGGTCGATACCCACATTCACCGTTTGATGTACCGATGGAATCTAACTAATGGCAAGAATGTTATTCAGACCGAAAAAGACGCCAAACGTTTATTCCCAGAAAATCTTTGGAACGAATTACATCTACAGATTATATGGTATGGAAGAGAATATTCGCCTGCTCGTGGCTGGGATTTAGAAAAAGACAGTATTTCTAAAAAAATAGGTCGGAAATCAGTATTAGACGAATATTATAAAAAAAAATCCCGATAAAATCGGGATTTTTTTTGTTAGTTGGATATAAACTCTATTTCCATTTTACTCGTTTTAATAAAACTTAACGCTTTAGAGTAATTTAATAAAAAAGAGATAATCTCTTTTCTAGACTTAATTGGCTTTTCAACAACTGTTTTTTTAATGTAAATTTTCGCCATAATTGCAGTTTTAAAGTATCTAATACTGATAACGAACAATTACAAAAAAAAGTATTAATTGGTTAAAATAATTTGATGTTTGTCTATAACTTTTCTTAAATTCATCAATGCATATCGCATTCTTCCTAGAGCGGTATTAATACTAACCCCTGTTAATTCGGAGATTTCTTTAAAACTTAGATCCTGATAAATTCGCATAACCAATACTTCTTTTTGATCAAGAGGTAATTCTTCAATTATCTTTTTAAGATCAAGCTCTACTTGTTCAGAAATCATTTGATTTTCGATACTTAAAGAATGATCCGTCATTATTGAAAAAATTGAAAATTCCTCTGTTTCCCTAAACATTGGCATTTTTTTATTTCTTCTAAAATGATCAATAATCAAATTATGCGCAATTCGCATCACCCAAGGTAAAAATTTACCTTCTTCATTATAAGAATTGGATTTTAAAGTTTTTATGACTTTAATAAAAGTATCCTGAAAAACATCATCAGTGATATCACGATCAGAAACTTTTGAATAGATAAAACCGTAAATTTTTGATTGATGTCTATTGATTAATACAGAAAGTGCACTTTCGTCACCCGCTATATAATTTCGTACCAATATTGCATCTGGGGTTGGAACATTAGCCATAAATTACCTTTTAGTTTAAATTTAAATTGGAGAAAAATCTCTAAAAAGTAGTTTTGGGAATAGGCTGTATGTTAAAGTTAAATTAAATAATAGCCAAATATACTATTTTTAATTAATTAGATGCAAGTGCGAAATAAAAATTTAACATATTTTGTACAATATAACATAAAAAAATATTAATTACGAACCAAAAAAGTAAATTTATTTAATTATTGACAGAAAATACACTAGAAAAATAAAGATTAAACTATAGTATTAAAATTAAAAATTGAATAAAAAAGGAACTTCAAAGTAATTATTGGTACACTTTTATATAATCTACAACAAAATCCTGTGGAAAAATAGTCTCATCTACTTCAGGTCCTCCAAAATTGCCTCCAACAGCCATATTTAGTATTATATAAAAAGGGGTATTAAAAGGCCATGTATTCGCATTTTTAACTACTGGTTCAAAAGTATAAACCAAATTCGAATCTACAAAAAAATCAATCTTATCCTTCGTCCAATCTATAGCGTAAATATGAAATCCTTCTTCAATATCTGGAATAACTGTTTTCTTAGTATTGACAGAATTTCCATAGCTATCCGGAGTATGTAAAGTGGTGAAAATAGTTTGAGGCTCTTTTCCAATGTACTCTAGTATATCTATCTCGCCACTTTTAGGCCATCCAACTGTACCAATATTAGAACCTAACATCCAAAAAGCAGGCCATATTCCCTTACCCGTTGGCAACTTAGCTCTAGCCTCTATTCTTCCGTATAAAAATTCTTTTTTCCCCTTTGTATTTATTTTTGTAGAAGTATATCGATCTTCTTCTTTTTTAGCATTAATTATTAAAGTACCCTTAGAAAATCTATGATTGGCTTTAGTATATATCTGGCGCTCATTATTGCCCCAACCGCATAAACCCGGACATCCGTCACCTACTTCATAGTTCCAATCCGACTCATTTAATTTAGATTCACTAAAATTTTCTTGCCAAACTAAAGTCCGATTTGTCTTTTGGCCATGACAAAAACTACCTATAAGCAAAGCGAATAACACTATATTTCTCATGCAAATTTAATTAGTATATTTAAAATTCGCTTCTAAGTTTTCAGCAGAGTTTGTTCCTACATAAACTTTAAAATCTCCAGCCTCGGTTTCCCACTTTCTATTTACTGTATAAAAATCGGTGGTTTTTTCATTGATAATAAAATGAACTATCTTTGTTTCCATCGGTTCTAGTGTTATCATTTCAAATCCTTTTAATTCTTTTACAGGCCGCGTTATACTCCCTATTAAATCTCTTATATACAATTGAACTACTTCTTTTCCGGCAACTTTAGCGGTGTTTTTAATGGTTACACTTACATCAATAGTACCATTTTTAGAAAAAGAATTATTGCTTAACTTTAAATTTGAATATTCAAATTTTGAATAACTTAAACCAAATCCAAAAGGATACAAAGGCGTCCGTTTTTCGTCTATATAATGAGACCAAAAAACACTTTCGGGTTCATTCATTATTGGCCTTCCTGTATTTTTATAATTATAATAAATTGGCACTTGTCCTACACTTCTTGGAAATGTCATTGGCAATTTACCACTTGGATTGTAATCCCCGTATAAAACCTCAGCAATTGCATTTCCGCTTTGAGTTCCAAGCTGCCATGCTTCCACTATTGCTGGAATATGATCCTCTGCCCATGGAATTGCAAGGGGACGACCATTATTCAAAACCAAAACAATATTTGGATTTACTTTGAAAATAGCTTCTAATAATTCCTCTTGTACACCCGGCAAACCTAAATCTGCTCTACTTCTACCCTCTCCGGTTTGCAAACCATGCTCCCCTAAAACCATAACAACAACATCTGATTTCTTAGCCAATGCAATCGCTTCATCAAAACCACTTTTGTCTGTAGTATTAATTTTGGTTTCCCAGACAAATTGAGTCCTCCCAATATTTACATCAGCTCCTTTTACATAACTAATTTGATTGGCTTTGTATTTTTCCAAACCTTCTAAAACCGAAACAGCTGTGTTTTCTTCGGCAGCTATTCTCCAACTCCCCAAAGGACTTGTCTTATCATTTGCCAAAGCTCCGATCAAAGCAATTTTTTGACCCTCCTTTTTTAAAGGCAAGAGCTCTTTTTCATTTTTAAGCAGAACTATTGATTTTCTGGCCATATCCAAAACACCTTCTTGAAATTCAGCTTTTCCTACGGTAACCGATTCCCTATTTTCATCACAATATTTATACGGATTTTCAAATAAACCCAATTCAAATTTTACTTTCAAAATTCGCTTAACGGCATCATCGACTAAAGTTTCTTTGACACGTCCTTCTTTTACTAATTCTGCTAGATATTCTACATAAGCCGAAGATTCCATATCCATATCGGATCCTGCATTTAATGCAATTTCAGCTGCCTGTTTACCGTCTTTAGCAAAACCGTGTGGAATCATTTCGTTAATGGACCCCCAATCGGAAACTACAAATCCATCAAACTTCCAATCTCCTTTGAGAATTTGTCTTTGCAAATAAGCATTCCCAGTTGCCGGAACTCCGTTTAACTCATTAAATGAATTCATAAAGGTACGAACTCCTGCATCAACGGATGCTTTAAAAGGAGGGAAAATGGTGTTTTCCAAAGTAGATTCACTGACATCAACTGTATTATAATCTCTTCCTGATTCTGCAAAAGCATAACCTGCAAAATGTTTAGCACAAGCTAAAATATTTTTATTGGAAAAATCACCTTGAAAACCTTCTACACGAGCTACAGCAATTTTGCTCCCTAAATAAGGATCTTCTCCAGCACCTTCCATAACCCGACCCCATCTGGCATCACGTGAAATATCTACCATAGGTGCAAAAGTCCAATTGATTCCTACCGAAGCTGATTCCTCGGCCGCAATTGCTGCCGATTTTTTAATAGTCTCTAAATCCCAGCTAGCGGCTTCTGCCAATGGAATAGGACTTATTGTTTTTAAACCATGAATTACATCAAAACCAAAAAGAAGCGGAATACCTAATCGTGTTTGCTCCACAGCAATTTTCTGCAAGGCTCTCACATCCTTAACTCCTTTAATATTAAGCATCGAACCGACTAAACCTTTTTTAAGATCCGCATATTTTTTTGCAGCCTGACCTTCTTTTGGAGTTGGACCAGTTACTTCCCAAAAACCATTATACTGATTGAGCTGACCCACTTTTTCTTCTAACGTCATTAGCTTTAAAACAGAATCAACCTTAATATCTATAGGCATTTTCTTGCTTTCAGAAAAAACAATGGACTTGCTGGGACTACAACTTAGTGTTATAATACTAGCCAGAACAATTCCATATTTGTATTGATTGAGTTTCATAGTTTGGGGTTTTTATTATTATTCAAAAACAACCAGAGCTAAATTTTTAATTAAAATTTACCACTGATTGTTTTAAATTGCCAAATTAATTATTAATTTCTTTTACTATTTGGTCTGCAAAAATACTTTTTTATTGATACACTTTTACGTAATCAACCTCCATTGTTGATTGAGTAAATAAAGGATCAATTGCCCCTCCAAAGTCACCACCCATTGCTACATTAAGCAATAGGAAAAATTTCTTATTAAAAGGTAATGTACTACTATTTGTAAAATCATGATACAAAACATCATCAACATAAAATTTTATGCTACTTGAATTCCAAATTGCTTTATAAATATGAAATTCAGTTGAAGCATTGGCTATAGTTTTAGTTTTAGTAATAGAATTTCCACCAGAATGATCCGGATAATGTAAAGAACCATAGATAACATTTGGAGTTGTTCCTTTATGTTCCATAATATCAATTTCACCACAGGCAGGCCATGAATTTGTTGTAATATCACTTCCTAACATCCATATTGCCGGCCAAGTTCCACTTCCTGAAGGTAATTTGGCTTTAACCTCAATTTTACCATATTTCAAGTCATAGATTCCTTGAGTTTTTAATCGTGTTGACGTATAACCTGAACCATCCTTTTTAGCAGTAATTTTTAATATCCCACCTTGTACAATTACGTTAGTAGAACTATTGGTATAGGTCTGAGCTTCATTATTTCCCCAACCGCCTGCACCTAGGTCATATCCCCATTTCGCTGAGTCTGGAGCTCCATCAACATCAAAAGTATCGGACCAAACTAAATTTGTATAATCAGTAGAAGGGGGTGGTTCAACTCCTGGAGGGCTTGTTGTAAAAGTATGATACCAAGCTAATGCAGGATTGTTTCCCATGACTGCTCTAACTACCATCCGATTGGCTGTTATAGATAGAATTTCATAGGAACTTGTTCCAATAAAATATCCCATAAAACCTCCGTCAGAAATATTAATCATAGTTCCTGTTGTTTGGGTAGCATGATCAGCATTCATACTAACATAGGATTCTGAGGGACTTAAAGTAACTGTTTTTAATCCACTGGTATCTAAATCATAACAATTATCCTGTCCACCTCCTTGATAGGATCCGTTATAAAAGGTCTGACCTTTATTGTCTAAGTTGAATTTTATTTGACTCCCAACTAAAGAAAAAGTCATGACACTATTATACAAACAAGTACTTGATTTTTCGTTTGGTTTAGCTCCGTAATAGGTAGGATAGTAATTTAAATGGCCATTTTTATCTTTTGCATCAGGACTATTTTGTCCCACTCCTAGATGATCTTGTTCTGATTGTGCCCAATACCATTTTACACCGCTGGCATTATTCCCCGTTAAGAAAGTAACCGCATTTACATCTTCAAACGTACTTAAAACCTCAACATCAATAGTTGTATTGGTCGTAATCCCTCCTTTTCCGGAGGCTAAAACGATAACAGAATAAGTATTTAAGCCTACTTTTGTAAATCGTTTTTCAAAAACTCCACTAGTACCACTTGTTGATGTTCCGTCAGGAAATACAAATTTAAAAGAAATTGCATCAGAAGCAGTTGCGGTAAATTTAACTTTTCCGGAACCATCTCCATTTGGGGCATCTGCAGTTTTACCTATCAAATCAAATTTAACTTCTAAATTTGTCGGACTACCCAAACTGCCAAATGCAAGTCTTTCTTCTTGACAATTTACCATTAAGAGCAAAGTAAACAGGTAAACTATATTTATTATTGTTTTTTTCATTTTCATTTTTTTAATTGATTTTTTTATGTCTTAAAAGTAATTAGGCAACTTTAATACCGATATACATTATCAAATAACAAGTACTCTCTACTTTAAATTAGGTTTTAATTTTTATAAAAATAAATATTATCAATAAAAACAGTTCCAACAGCTGATGGTGTACCTACAAATTTTAACTGATATATATCAGCAACTGTCATTCCTTGACTAGTAAATGCAGTGATTGGTATTTCTATACTCGTCCACTGATTAGCGGTTAGATTATTTGTAAATGGTTTTTCACCATTTGTTTTACTAATCAATGAAGTTTCTATTTGTGTTAGATCTGCTGTCCAAACATCAAAATGAAGGTAAAGCATTTTAGAAACGTCGATCGTTACGGTGTTTGCTAAAGCAATCCCTTGATAACTTAAATTGATATATTGTAGCATTTTATCACCATTTAAATTAAATTCAGCTGAACTACTACCCTGTCCTCCTTGTCCCCAATCCGGGAAATAATCAGTACCTGCAACATTAAAATATTTTGAACTATAAATAGAAATTACATTTGATCTTAGTCTATTTGCCGGGATAGGCGCAGAGGAAGTTGGATTAGCAATAATAATTGCTTTGAAATCTGCTGAATAATCCGTAGTTTTAATAGCTACACCTTTTGCTACAACCCGAATAGTATAAGTTCCTGCATTTTGATAGGTATAACTTACAGTTTCTCCAGTATTAAATTGTATTGGATCTGTTTGACCAGGTTCACCAAAATAAACAGTATAAAATAACGCAAGGTCTGCGTTAGCAGTAATATTCACTTTTTTAGAAATTTTTGGGTCGTTTTTAATAACTACTACTAAATTTTCTGGAGACCTGAAAGTCACCAATACATCCTGAATAATTTCTGTTTTCTTACCATTTAAAGTAACACCTACTATTTTTGCGTGCCAAAGCGCTTCCGTATATTGATGAGTAACTGTTTCGCCAGGACTAACAATAGCAGGAGATACTGTTTCATCACCAAAATAAATTTCATATTGACTCACCCCTTCACCACTTGGAGTAAAAGTCACATTTCCTGAATTGTCCTGTGTTATTTTAGTTGATATAGCAATATTTTTGGGTGCACTAATAGCATCTAAATTGATGTCAATACTTTCTTTTGTACAAGATATCAAGCTTGCCAAAATAAAAAGACTTAGTATAATATGTATTTTTTTCATAATTCTTGTTTTTTAATATAAAGGGTTTTGAGCCCAATTCCCATTCGAAAATTGAATTTCTTCAAGAGGTATTGGGAAAAGTTCGTTTTTACCAGCTGTAAATCCAGGAATTTCTTGAGCTGCTTTTCCAGTTCTCACTAAGTCGAAGAAACGAAATCCTTCTCCAACAAATTCTACTCTTCGTTCTGCCAAAATAAAATCATTTAAGGCAGCTCCAGAAGAGCTTATTCTGTGATTTACATCTCCAAATGCTCTATCTCTAACACTGTTTAAATCCTTACGACTTTCTTCATCATTGCCTATTTTGTTATAAGCTTCTGCAGCCATTAATAATACATCGGCATAACGTATCGCTCTATAATTGTTTGGATTTGTTAATTTCAAATCAAGAGCCGCATTAGCACTTCGAACTCTTGGAATGTATTTTCTATTAAAATAACCGGTATCTTCATTTTGTTTTGTATAAGATGTACCCGGATTTGCAATAATCCAAGCTACCATATCAAGAATAGCTACATCTTTCCTTAAATCACCCGCTTCAAATGCACTAACAATTTTTGGCGTAGGGAGATTAAAGTTATTTCCAGAGGTGAAAAAGGGACCTACATAAGAATTAGGACCATTAAAACCTACAGCCACATTTCCTTCTAAGTATTGTAAATGTCCATAATCTCCTCCTTCAACATCCGTATATTGAACTTCAAATACTGATTCTGTTCCGTTTTCACCGTTCATTTCAAATATCGTATTATAGTCTGAAACTAAGGTATAAGTACCCGCATCAATTACTTTTTGAAAACTTGATGCTGCAAGTGTATATTTGTTTATTTGATCGCCTTGGCTTAACTCTTTGTTCAATGTAGCTTCATATAAATAAGCTTTACCCAATAATGACAATGCAGCACCTTTTGTAGCTCTACCTGCTTGAGATGGTAGTACCGACAAATTATCTGAAGCAAAAATCAAATCGTCTTCAATAGATTTGAAAACTTGCGCAACGGTAGAACGTCCTATACTTTTTTCGTCTCCTGGAGTGAATCTTTTATCCCCTTTCATTGGAATTCCACCAAACCATTTTACTAATTCAAAATGATAGTAAGCCCTAAGGAATCGAGTTTCAGCCAGAATCTGTGTTTTACCTACAAAATCTGTTTTGTCTTTAAATTCAAGAATATAATTGCAGCGTTGAACTCCTGCAAACATCCAATCCCACAATTGCTTTATATTAGAATTTACGGGGGTGTGAATCATTTGGTCCACTTGCTGATATCCTGGAACATCTGTAGGGCTATTTCCTCCCGCAAAGGTGTTGTCTGATGCAATCTCTCCCATTAAAACATTAATAAATGTGGATTGCAATAAATCATAGGCACCAATTAAAGCGCTATCATAATCGGATTTAGAATTGAAATAATTCTCTGAATCTATAGAATAAGCAACTGGACGCTCTACAAAATTATCACTACACGAAGTAATTGGTATCGAAAATAATACAACAGTCGCTATTGATATATATATATACTTTTTCATTTTTATTTGAATTAAAAATTAAGATTTAAGCCTAACATATAGGTTCTTGGAATAGGGTAGAAACCATCGTCGATTCCACCACCAAGTGGAGCTCCATTAGAAGCACCCGGGTCAAAACCTCTATATTTTGTAAAAGTGTAAAGATTGTTTACCCCTGTATAGAGTCGCAATTTAGTAATTCCCGCTTTTTCTGAAATTTTAGAATTTAAGGTATAACCCAATTGAATGTTTTGAATTCTCAGATAAGAGGCATCTTCAACAAAATAATCAGAGAATACTTTATTTGTAGTTGCTGATGTGGTTACCCTTGGAACAGTAGTACTTGTTCCTTCCCCTGTCCATCTGCCTAGTACATAATTTAGACGGTTAGCATCATCATAAATACTCTCATAATTTCGAACCATATTGTTCCCGACAGAAGCAAAAGTATACATCGCAAAATCAAGTCCTTTAAAGTTTAATTGCAAATTAAAACCCATTGTTGCATTTGGAATTGGATCACCAATATAAGTTTTATCGTTAGTATCAATAACCCCATCTCCATTAACATCAACATAACGAATATCCCCTGGAGACGCCAAGGCACCTAATGCTAATTGAGAAGGATGTGCAGCTACTTCGGCCTGGTTTTGAAAAATACCATCTG
>CANEZU010000058.1 GCA_947444255.1 Flavobacteriaceae bacterium
AAGGCGTTGATGGTTTTCGATATGACATGGCAGAAATGGTTCCTGTAGAATTTTGGAGTTATTTGAACTCAGCTATAAAAATGAAAAATCCGAATGCCTTTTTATTAGCGGAAGTTTATAATCCCAATGAATATCGAAATTATATCGGTTTTGGTAAAATGGATTATTTGTACGATAAAGTTGCTTTTTATGATCATTTAAAAGCAGTTATTCAAGGTAGAAGTTTGCCAGATCCTATTTCGGATATCCAAAAAGGAATGGAAGATATTGAACATCACATGCTGCATTTTCTAGACAATCATGACGAACAGCGTTTGGCGAGTCCTGAATTTGCTGGAAGCGCCGAAAGAGGCAAGCCATTAATGGTAGTCTCAACAACTATTAGTAGCTCGCCAACCATGATTTATTTTGGGCAGGAAGTTGGCGAAGCCGGAAATGAAAATGCTGGTTTTGGAACGCATTCCAGAACATCGATTTTTGATTATATTGGAGTGCCCAATCACCAGCGTTGGATGAATGATGGAAAATTTGACGGTGGTCAATTGACAAAATCCGAAAAAGACTTGAGAGATTTTTACAGTCGATTGCTTAATTTCTCGCTTAATAGTTCGGCTTTAAGTGGTCAATTCCAAGAAATTCAAACCGTAAATAGAAATTCAACTTCAGGATATGATGCCGGAATTTATGCTTTTGTACGCTGGTCAAAAACTCAAAAACTCATTGTAGTTTCAAATTTCTCATCTGAAAAAACCAGTTCTTTCGAATTGAAAATCCCCGCTGATCTGATTAATACTTGGAATTTAAAAGAGGGTTCTTATTTATTGAAAGAACAATTGTATGGCAATAGCAAGGGAGTTTTAGAAGTTAAAAACTCCGAAGGAACCCTACATATTAGTATTGCGCCTTCAGAGTCTTTTATCTATAGTTTATAAATCCAAAGTTAGGATTTCAAAAGAGCAGTGTTTATTAATGCACTGCTTTTTTGTTTTTCAAGGTGTATTTTAACATTACAAATCCAATAGTTCCTGCAATCAATGAAGCAATTAAAATAGCTATTTTTGAATTGTTAATTATTTGTTCGTCTTCAAAAGCAAGAAGTGTGATGAAGATGGACATGGTAAAACCAATTCCTCCCAGAAAACCAGCTCCAATAATATTTTTCCACTTCAGGTCGTTTGGCAGCGCGCAAAGTCCCAGTCCAACTCCAATAAATGAGAACAACCAGATTCCTAAAGGTTTTCCTAAAACTAATCCCAGTATAATCCCTAAACTATCAGCTTCACCCAAACTGCTTGTCCAACCGGATCCTATTGCAATACAGGTATTCGCCAAAGCAAAAACGGGTAGGATGAAAAAAGCTACTGGTTTGTGAAGGAAATGTTGCAATTTATACGAACTTGATCTTTTAGTTCCATCTCCAAATGGAATAGCAAATGCGACTAAAACGCCTGTTATTGTTGCGTGAATTCCAGAATTAAGCATGAAATACCACATGATAATTCCACCAATTAAATAAGGAATTAGATTTCTTACTTTCAAACGATTCATGATTAACAAACCGATCCAAATGCCTATTGCAATCAGTAAATTAGTAAAGGCAATTGTTTTGGTATAGAAAATGGCAATCACAATTATGGCTCCTAAATCGTCCATTACGGCCAATGCGGTAAGAAACACTTTTAGAGAAACCGGTACTTTGCTTCCCAATAAAGATAAAACGCCAATAGCAAAAGCAATGTCAGTAGCCATTGGTATACCAGCACCAGCTTGTGTTGGGGTTCCATAATTGAAAAACATAAATATTCCAGCAGGAATTAGCATTCCTCCTAAGGCTGCAAAAATGGGCAAAGCTGCATTCTTTATACTTGAAAGTTCTCCTTGATAAATCTCGCGTTCTAACTCTAAGCCAATAAGTAAAAAGAATAGCACCATCAAGCCATCGTTGATCCAATGCACCATGCTTTCACTTCCTATTTTTAGGTGCCAAAAATCAATATAGGAATCAGACCAGGCCGAATTTGCCAACAGAAGTGAAATGATGGTCACGAAGACCAGAATTAATCCACCGGCTTTTTCGCTATTAAAGAATTCTTTGAAAACTTTGCTTACTTTATTTTTTTTGGATTTGGAAGATATGTTGGTGTTGTGTTTATTCATTTGATTCGAGTTTGATTACTATTTTGTTCGTCTTGTAGAAAAAAAAAACGCTCTGATTACTCAAAGCGTTTCCTTTTTTATTTTACTATTGTTTGTTTTCTGTCCGGACCCACCGAGACAATTTTTATCGGTACTTCAACAGCGGCTTCTATATATTCGATGTATTCCTTAAGTTCTTTAGGAAGTTCGTCATAAGTAGTCATTCCCGTTAAATCAGCTTTCCAACCTTTGAATTCCTCATAAATTGGAGTCACATTTTCAGGTTCAATATTGTAAGGTAAATGTGAAATTGATTTCCCTTTGTATTCGTAAGAAGTACAAACTTTTAAGGTTTCAAAACCAGATAATACATCGCCTTTCATCATCATTAATTGAGTAACCCCATTAACTTGAACAGCATATTTTAAAGCGACTAAATCCAACCAGCCACAACGTCTTTGTCTTCCTGTAACAGATCCAAATTCGTTTCCAACTTTAGCCATTGTAGTTCCAGCTTCTTCAAAATCTTCAGTAGGAAATGGTCCGCTTCCAACTCTAGTGGTATACGCTTTGAAAATACCATACACTTCTTTGATTTTGTTAGGAGCAATCCCTAAACCAGTACAAGCTCCAGCAGCAGTAGTGTTAGAAGAAGTTACAAAAGGATAAGTTCCAAAATCAACGTCCAATAAAGAGCCTTGAGCACCCTCACATAAAATTGATTTTCCTTCTTTTTGAGCCTGATGTAAATATTCTTCACTATCTATAAAAGTTAATTTTTTGATGTCTTCAATAGCATCAAAAAATTCTTTTTCTAATTCATCTAAATTATATTGAATCGCAACATCATAAAACTTAATCATGGCTTCATGTTTATCAGCCAAAGCTCTATAACGCTCTTTGAAATCTTCTAATTCGATATCTCCAACACGTATTCCGTTTCTACCGGTTTTGTCCATATAAGTAGGGCCAATTCCTTTTAGAGTAGAGCCAATTTTAGCCTTTCCTTTAGAAGCTTCTGAAGCTGCGTCCAATAAACGGTGGGTGGGTAAAATTAAATGTGCTTTTCTGGAAATGATCAATTTGCCTTTAATGTCCAAATTAAATTTTTCCAAGCCTTCAATTTCTTTTTGAAAAACTACAGGGTCGATTACAACTCCATTTCCAATAATATTGATTGAGTTTTTATGAAAAATTCCGGAAGGAATAGTTCGTAAAACATGTTTTATACCATCAAATTCTAAAGTATGTCCTGCATTTGGTCCACCTTGAAAACGAGCAATTATATCATAATTCGAAGTAAGTACGTCAACAATTTTTCCTTTTCCTTCATCTCCCCATTGTAATCCTAATAATAAATCTACGGCCATTTTAAGTTATTTTTTTTGAATCGACTACTCGAGAGTGGTCTTTTTTATTGTGGTTGATTATTTGTTTCCTGTTTTTTAGTCCCATATAAATAAAGCGAATGACTGTGAATTTCAATTTCAAAAATCTCTTCAATCGTTTTTTTTATCATCTGAATTCGAGGGTCGCAAAATTCGATTACATCGCCTGAATCCGTCATAATTATATGATCGTGTTGTTTGTCAAAATACGACTTTTCGTAATGGGCTTGATTTTGACCAAATTGGTGTTTGCGAACCAAAGCGCAATCCAATAATAATTCAATCGTGTTATAAAGTGTAGCTCTACTAACTCGGTAATTCTTGTTTTTCATTTTGATGTATAGATTTTCTATGTCAAAATGTTCTTCACTTTCATAAATTTCCTGAAGTATAGCGTAACGTTCGGGAGTTTTTCGATGTCCTTTATTCTCAAGATACATCGTGAAAACATTTTTCACGATTTCTTGATTTTTACTGTTATCTACTGATATTAGTGTCATATTCTGCAAAGATAAATTTTTATTTATAAAATAGAAACGTTTAAAGTTTAAAGTTCAACACTTTCAATTCCAAATGGGACTAATTGCGAGTATCAATTCTTATATACTCGGGTTACTTTATCAATTCCGTCGATTTTTTTGATGTTGTCTATTAATTTTTTCAAAATAATATTGTTGGCAACAATAACAGATACTTGTCCATTAAAAATTCCCGCTTCTCCACTCAATGAAATACTTTGAATGTTGACTTGCATATTATTCGAAATTACTTTTGTAAGCTGGCTTGTAAGCCCCAAAGTATCCATGCCGGTAATATGCAAAATGGCTTTAAATTCCTGTTGGGAAGAGTCAATCCATTTGGCTAAAATAATCCGATAAGCATAATTCGACTGCAAACTGATAGAATTTGGACAATCTTTTTTGTGTACTTTAATTCCTTCGTTAATGGTTATAAATCCAAATACTTCATCACCAGGAATTGGATTGCAGCAGGATGATAATTTGTAATCTAATTTGTCTTGGTCTGCGCCAAAAACCAACATGTCATAATTGCTGCTTATCACTTGTCGGTGAATATCATCATCGGCCGTACTAGGAGATCGCTTGATTTTGCTTTTGAAAAAATTCATTAACGTATTGCTTTTTTGAGCGGCGAAATCTTTTAATTGCTGATTTTCTATCGCACCTACACCAATTCGATAAAACAAATCCAGACTGGTTTTTAATTTAAAAAAATTAACCAATTCATTAATAACCTGTTCGTTAACAGTAACTTTAAGGTGTTTTAGTTTTCGGGTAAGGACTTCTTTTCCATCCTCGGCAATTTTCTTAGTATTTTCGTTAAGAACGTTTCTAATTTTGTTCTTTGCTCTCGAAGTGGTCACATAATCCAGCCAATGTGCAGTCGGTTTTTGATTTTGAGAAGTTATTATTTCAATTTGATCCCCACTTTTAAGTTCAAAATTAAGTGGAACTAATTTTCCGTTTACTCGTGTTCCTCTAGTTCTAATTCCAATTTCGGAGTGAATACTAAAAGCAAAATCTAAGGAAGTTGCTCCTTTTGGTAAGGATTTAATTTCCCCTTTTGGTGTAAAAACAAAGATCTCCTTGGAATACAAATTCATTTTGAAATCTTCTACAAAATCAACGGCATTCGTTTCTGAATTCTCTAAAGCTTCTTTTAAAAGGTTCAACCAAACATCTAAGCCACCTTCTTCGGTAGCGCCTTGTTTGTATTTATAGTGAGCCGCATATCCTTTTTCTGCAATTTCATCCATCCGTTCACTTCGAACCTGGATTTCGACCCAGCGTCCTTTAGGCCCCATAACGGTAATGTGTAAGGCTTCGTAGCCGGTCGATTTTGGTGAGGATATCCAATCTCTCAATCGGCTTGGACTCGGACGATAATGATCGGTTACGATGGAGTAAATTTTCCAAGCAATGAATTTTTCATCGTGTGGATTGGATTTATAAACGATTCGAAGTGCAAATTTGTCGTAGACTTCATCAAAACTTACATTCTGAGCCTTCATTTTTCGGTGAATAGAATAGATTGACTTTGGGCGACCTTTGATAATATAATCTATTCCTTCCTGGTTCAATGAATTTTTAATTACATCAGTAATCGTAGTGATGTATTCGTCTTGTTCTTCTTTAGTTTCTTTAATTTTACTAACAATATCATTATAGGTAATTGGTTCTGTGTATTTTAAACCCAGATCTTCCAATTGTGTTTTTATGTTATACAAACCCAATCGATGAGCGAGAGGGGCATATATATAAAGGGTTTCCGAAGCTATTTTTACCTGCTTATACTCTGGCATGGACTCCATAGTTTGCATATTGTGCAAACGGTCTGCGAGTTTGATTAATATTACCCGAACATCATCATTTAATGTGAGAAGCATTTTACGGAAATTTTCCGCTTGCATAGAGACATTTAAATCTTTTTGAACCTGAGATATTTTGGTCAATCCTTCAACAAGTTGTGCTACTTTTGGATTAAACATGCGCTCAATATCAGCAACGGTAATGGCCGTATCTTCAACAACATCATGTAATAAAGCCGCAGCAATAGAAGTAGGTCCTAAGCCAATTTCGGAAGCTACAATTTTTGCTACAGCAATGGGATGAAAAACGTAGGCTTCCCCTGATTTCCGTCTTTGATCCTTATGTGCTTCAACCGATAAGTCAAAGGCCTTCCGAATAATTTTTTTATCCTCGGGAGTTAAAGTTTGATAACTGATCCGAAGTAATTCTTTGTATTCGTGAGCAATTGCTTTGTTTTCTTTTTCTATATCAATTTCAATCATATTCTTTGTAGTTCAATTCCTAAAATTAACAATTAGATTCGAGTTGTGCAAGTGGGTAGTATCATTTAAATTGATAGTAGTAGTGGTTCTTCAAACTTTGACATTATTTGAAATTCCGTTGTCTCTTTGCTTCAAAAATTAAGATAGCAGCTGCTACAGAAACATTCATACTGTCAATTTCTCCCTGCATCGGTATGATGATGTTATTGGTGGCCTGATCACGCCATTCTTGGCTAAGTCCTGTTGCTTCAGTTCCTACAACCAATGCGGTAGGCAAATTATAATCTTGGGAATAATAAGGATTCGAATTTTGCAAAGTAGCACAATAAAAATGGATCTTTCTTTCTTTCAAAAAGGCAATAATTTCTGCAGTACTTCCCGTCGCAATTTGATTGGTAAATAAACATCCAACGCTGGAGCGAACCACATTGGGATTGTATAAATCACTTTTTGGGTTGGCAATAATTACCGCATCGAGCTTAGCAGCATCGGCAGTCCGCAGCAAAGCACCAATATTACCTGGCTTTTCGGGGGCTTCGGCGACAAGAATCAAAGGATTCTCAGATAATTTTAAATCAGACAAATTCAACGATTTGGTTTTGGCTACAGCCAAAATACCTTCGGTGGTATCGCGATAGGCTAGTTTTTGATAAATGTCTTTGTTGATTTCAATTAAGTCAGCACTACCGCCTAATTTACGGGCATTGCTTTCGGAACAGATTTCGGGGAAAAAGAGTAGGGTTTCAATTTCATATTTTCCTTTGATAGCCAATTCGATTTCTCTTTCACCCTCAATTAAAAAACTTCCGGATTGCTTCCGTGATTTGGCCTTGTCCTGCAGCAAAAGCAAGGATTTTATAAATGGATTCTGTACAGAGGTAATAAGTTTCATTTTGAAAAAGACAAAGTTATAAAAAAGCCAAAGTTACAAAGGATTCCTAAATTATAAAGATTTAATAAGACTCCTTTTTTAAGAGCTAAATTTTTAAATAGTATAAACCTTTTCTTTTTCCTGATTTTTAATCGAAGTCCACTTTTTTATTAGAGACTGAAATCCTACTTTTTGTCACTATTTTATATAGCTTTGCCAAGAATTTAATGCACATTGCACATCAAATTTATATTAAATAGACCATGTTTTACATCATAGATATTATAGGAACAATGGCATTTGCATTATCAGGAGCCTTGACAGCAATGAATAAAAAACTAGATCTTTTTGGCGTTTTTATAATTGCTTTTGTCACAGCTGTTGGCGGAGGAACGCTGCGAGATATTATGATTGGAAAAACACCAGTTGGTTGGATGCGCGATTTGAATTATGTCTATGTTATAATAGTTGGGTTTTTTTTAGCCGTTTTATTTAGAAAGACATTGGATCAACTTCGAAAGTCCTTGTTTTTATTTGACAGTATTGGCTTAGGTGTTTTTACTTTAGTAGGGATTGAAAAAGGAATAAATGTAGGATTAAATCCTATTATTTGTGTTGCACTGGGAACGATGACCGCTTGTTTTGGAGGCGTAATTCGAGATATTTTATGTAATGAAATTCCAGTGATTTTCCGAAAAGAAATTTATGCTACAGTATGTATTTTAGGGGGTATTCTCTTTTTTATTTTGAAGGAATTCGATGTAAATGATAATGTTTTATATCTAATAACTTCGTTTTTGATTATCATTACCCGATTTTTGGCCGTACGATTTAAATGGTACCTAAAAGCGTTTTAAATCAAATGGAATCGACTGTGTTTTTTAGTTTAATCCTAAAATTTCAATGCCAAAAAATGATTTAGTTATGAAATAATTAACTAATTTTCCAAAGTTTAAAAAACAGCGGTGAAAAAACAGACCATAAAAAGATACGAAACTAAGGATTATGCGAATTGGAATGCTTTCGTAAGCAAAGCCAAAAATGCTACATTCTTATTTCATCGTGATTTCATGGACTATCATAAAGATCGATTTGATGACTATTCTCTTATCGTTTTAGAGGACGAAAAATGGCTTGCCGTATTACCTGCAAATCGTGTCGCAAATCGTGTTTACTCCCATCAAGGCTTGACTTATGGTAGTTTAGTTTATAACGATAAACTAAAATTAGCTTCGGTAATTGCCGCTTTTAAGGATATTTTATCTTTTTTAAATGAAAATAAAATAGAGGCTTTGCACCTCAAAATGATCCCTAGCATTTATCACAATAAACCTGCTGAAGAATTAAATTATGCCTTGTTTTTGGCTAATGCTAGATTGGAAAGAAGAGATTCCTTGTCGGTACTCGATTTATCAAAATCATTTGATACTACAAAAACAAGAAAAGAAAGTATTCGTCGCGGTTTGAAAAACGGATTGCTTATAAAGGAAGAAACAAATTTTGCACTTTTTTGGAATCAGGTATTAATTCCTAATTTAGAAAATAAGCATCAGGTAAAACCTGTTCATACTTTAGATGAAATTGAAAAATTGCAAAGAGCCTTTCCAGAAAATATTAGACATTTTAATGTCTATTTTAGGGATAGAATCGTTGCCGGAACTACCATTTTTGAATCTGAAAATGTAGTGCATCCACAATATATTTCAGGCCAAAAGAATAAAAATGAATTGGGGTCTTTAGACTTTTTATACCATCATTTAATTACAAATATATTTAAAGATAAGCATTTCTTTGACTTTGGAATTTCAAACGAAGAAAAAGGCCGAAAACTCAATGGAGGTTTAGTTTTTTGGAAAGAGAGTTTTGGTGCAAGCACAATAAGTCATGATTTTTATGAAATTGACACTCAGAATTATAGCCTTTTAGACACTTTTTTAATATGATAAAATTCCTGGATTTACACAAAATTAATGCTCCTTATGAAGCCGCTTTTCAATCTAAATTGAAAAGTTTCTTAGATAAAGGCTGGTATATTTTAGGTGATGAAGTGCAGCTTTTTGAAAAACAATTTGCGGCTTATTGCGGAACCAAATTTTGTATTGGTGTCGCGAATGGTTTAGAAGCTTTGACTTTAATTTTCAAAGCTTATATTCAATTGGGGAAATTACAAAAAGGAGATGAAGTTATCGTGCCGGCAAATACCTATATTGCTAGTATTCTTGCCATTCTCGAAGCTGATTTAGTGCCAATCTTAGTTGAGCCAATTTTAGAAACCTACAATCTAAATGCGCATTTAATAGCAGATAAAATCAGTTCTAAAACAAAGGCGATTTTAGCGGTTCATCTCTATGGCCAATTGGCCGATACAAAGCTACTTTCTAATATTGCAAAACAACACAAGATATTGCTCATCGAAGATGCTGCTCAAGCCCATGGAGCTCTTAATAGTGATGGAATTAAATCAGGTAATTTAGGAGATGCTGCAGGTTTTAGTTTTTATCCGTCAAAAAATTTAGGAGCTTTAGGCGATGCCGGAGCAATAACAACCAATGATGAAGCTTTGGCCAAAATCTTGTTGTCCATGCGTAATTACGGTTCTAAAACCAAATATGAAAATGAGATTCGTGGTGTAAATTCGAGATTAGACGAATTACAGGCTGCCTTTTTAAATGTAAAATTAGCTTTTTTGGATTCGGATAATCAAATACGAATAGCGATAGCCAATCGGTATTTGTCAGAAATCAAAAATCCGAAATTTATACTACCGCAATTCACTGGGGAATCCTATCATGTCTTTCATCTATTTGTTCTCAGAAGCCATAATAGATTGGATTTAGAAGCCTATTTATTAGAAAATGGAATCCAAACAATGATTCATTATCCCATTCCGCCACACCAGCAAAAAGCAATGTTGCCTTGGAATGATTTGTCTTTTCCAATTACGGAACAAATTCACAAAGAGTCGCTTAGCATTCCTATTAGCCCAGTGTTAACGCCTGATGAGGTGAGTTTCCTAATTAAGATTCTAAATGAATATTAATAAAACCAAAGAGGATCATTAATGTCTGAAAGTAAATCGGCATACCGGCAAATAATTAAGGCGAATTCCCTTTTTGGGGGTCTGCAGGTATTCAATATACTTATTTCATTGCTTCGTTCTAAACTGATTGCCCTTTTGTTAGGACCAAGCGGAATGGGTATCGCCGGCCTCTTCAATTCCAGCATTAACTTAATTAGCAGTTTGACCAATGCGGGTTTGGATGTTAGTGCAGTCAAAAGTATCTCTTTGGCAAACGCATCCAAGAACCAAAGCGAAATAGAATCACAAGTTGGTATATTAAAGCGTTTACTCTGGATTACTGGTGTTTTTGGTACCCTAATTACGATTCTATTCTCTCCTTGGCTGAGTCAAATTACCTTTGGAAATTCAGACTATACTTCAGCTTTTATTTGGATTTCAATTACCGTACTTTTAAAACAATTGACCAATGGACAATTAGCCATTTTGCAAGGTTTAAGAAAATTAAATTATTTGGCAAAAGCCAATTTATATGGGAGTTTTCTCGGTTTAATTGGAACTATACCTTTGTACTATTATTATGGAGTAAAGGCAATTGTTCCGGCCATTCTTATTTCAACATTGATTGGCTTATTTTTCTCCTTCTTTTTTTCTTCTAAAATCAAAATCCGAAAAGTGAATTTTACACTTTCAGAAACGCTAGAGGACGGAAAAACTATGATAAACTTAGGCTTCTCCCTGAGTTTTATTGGATTATTAAGTGTCTTGTCGGCTTATATTTTACAAATTTTTATTAGTCACAAGGGAGGAATCATTGAGGTCGGTCTTTTTACAGCTGGTTTTGCGATTATAAATTCCTATGTAGGTATGATTTTTACGGCCATGAGTACCGATTATTTTCCAAGGTTAGCCGCTATAAGCGCTGATAATATGAAAGTTAGAACGAGTGCGAACCAGCAGGCTTTAATTGCAGTTTTGATTATCGCTCCAATAATTGTTTTGTTTTTGACTTTCGCTCCTTTTATAATTAGAATATTATACTCTTCTAAATTTCTTGCCATTCTTGGTTTGATAAGTTGGGGAATATTGGGTATGCTATTTAAAGCGGCATCCTGGGCTATGGGGTATATTTTAATTGCCAAAGGCGATTCGAAACTGTTCATCAAAACTTCTTTTGGTTTTAATTTATTATTTTTGATTAATAATTGCATCGCTTATTATTTTTATGGATTAGAAGGCTTAGGAATAACTTTTGCTCTTAATTATACAATTCATTTTTTCGTACTAAAAATAATCACTTTTAAAAAGTATAATTTTTATTTCGATTCTGAATTTTATAAAATATTTAGCGTGAGTACTATTGTTTGTGCCCTAACATTCCTAATCCGGTTTATAGACCCTCCTCTTTTAAAATACGGTCTTATGGTTTTAATGATACTCATTAGTAGCTTATATTCCCTAAAAGAATTGGACAAAAAAATTAATTTAAAAGAAGTATTGGCGAATCTAATAAAAAAGAAAAATGGTTGAAATTCTTAAAATCGGCTACCAAAAACTGCGATTTATCTATCACAGGATGCAGTTTTATTATACAATTAACTGGACAAAAACGCTATATTTTAATTTCAAAAAGTTTCCTTTTGAAATCGCTAAAAAAGTACCGGTTTATTTTTACGGAAAAGTAAAACTTCATGATATAAGTGGAGAAATACGAATCGAAGCACCAATACGTTCTGGAATGATTGGCTTTGGACAAGCTTTTGAGACGATTAGCCGTTCACAGGGAATAGCTGAAATATATTTAATGGGTAGAATGGTCTGCAAAGGTCATGTGCATTTTGGTAAAGATTTTTTTATTTTCATTGGTAAAAAAGCCTCTTGCGAAATGGGTCATATGTTCGGAATGGGCGCTCGCGGGAAGCTGATTTGTTACGATCGTATTGTTTTTGGAGAATATGTCCGAATTGGATTTGAATCGCAATTAATGGATTCTAATTTTCATCAAATGCTTGACACAGAAACGGAAGTGAGATTTCCAATGACGGCGCCTATTCAGATAGGGAATTTTAACTGGATTGGTAACCGAAGTTCTGTAATGTCTAATACGATTACGCCAAATCGTTTAATTGTAGCTTCCAATAGTTTGTGTAATAAGGATTATTCCAACTTCGGAGAAAACAACATGATTGGTGGCATTCCTGCCAAACTTCTCAAAACTAATATTTCGAGAGATTGGGAAGGCGAAAAAGAGGATATGAACCGATGGTTAATCGTCTGATTCTTCTTCTTTTTTTGTTTTTTTATTAACAATTGCAACTAGGCTTAGGATATTAAATTTCCTACTTTTGCCGTCAAATTCCGATAGATTACGGTCTGTTTTTCTTTTTTTATTTAGCTAGTCTTGATTATTCCTTTTTAATCAATTCCCTTAATACTTTTATTTAAAATTTAATTTTCTCTTTTGAAAACCAAAAGAGAACGATTTTCATTTTTAGAATCACATGAAAAAAACATTTAATT
>CANEZU010000059.1 GCA_947444255.1 Flavobacteriaceae bacterium
ACTTCAAATATCGTTTCCAATTATAATGGCTTCAATATTAGTAGCGCTGGAGGCAATGACGGCTGGATCAATACAACTGTAAACGGCGGGTCAGGAACTTATACTTATTCCTGGAGTGGGCCAAATGGCTTTTCGGCTTCAACTGAAGATATTTCAAATCTTACTGCGGGCAATTATATGCTAACCTTAAGTGATGGAATTTGCGCTTCCGTTATTATAGACATCACTTTATCCGAACCTTCAGAAATTAAAACCCTGGAAAACGGAGCTGCTCATATCAATGTTCTATGTAACGGAGCTGCTACAGGAGAAATTAAAATAGACATTACTCAACTTTCTGTGGGACCTTATGACTTTGTTCTTAAATTAAATGGCGGCGGAATTGTTTCTTCCAATATGAATGTTGCTGGAACTAGTTTTACTTTTACTGGATTGGCTGCGGGAACTTATGATGCCACAGTAACTGATGCAAATGGAAGTACAAAAACAATATCAGGTATCACCATCACTCAGCCTAATGCAATTAATGCTAGTATATCAGCACAAACCAACGAATTCTGTTTTGGAGGAAATAATGCTTCGGCAACTGTCACAGCAAATGGCGGAACAGGAACTTTATCCTATGCTTGGAATACGAGTCCGATACAAACTTCACCAACAGCTACTGGTTTAATTGCAGGAACTTATTCTGTAACTATTACCGATGCAAACAATTGTACCAAAATTATTCCGCTAATTATAACACAACCTAGTCCGATTACGACGAGTATTAGTTCTAAAATTAATGTGGATTGTTTTGGAAATAACTCTGGTTCTGCTACCGTTTCTGCAAATGGAGGAACAGGAATATTGACTTATTCTTGGGATACAAATCCAATTCAAACTACGGCTACAGCCACAGGTCTGGTTGCGGGCACTTATAATGTGACTGTTTCTGATGCTAATAATTGCAGTAAAACACAATCCGTTACGATTACAGAACCAGCAACTGCTTTAAGTGCATCCATTACTAACGCGATCAACGGATTGTGTTTTGGTGGAAATACCGGAAGTGCAACCGTAACCGCCACTGGAGGAACTGCTCCTTATACTTATTTATGGAATAGTTCCCCGACTCAAACATTGGCCACAGCCACAGGATTAGCTGCTGGAAATTATACTGTTATCGTTACTGACGCCAATGGATGTTCTGTAAACAAGAATATATCTATAACCGAACCAACCGCCTTAATTGCGACCATAACCACCCAAAACAATGTTTTTTGTTTCGGAAATAATTCGGGTTCAGCAACCGCATTAGCAAGTGGTGGAATTGCTCCTTATACTTTTTCTTGGAATACAAATCCCGTTCAAACAACAGCAACTGCAGTAGGATTGGCCGCAGGAAATTATACACTGACAGTTACTGATACTAATAACTGTAGTACGAATGTTTCGGTAATTATCACACAACCAAATGCCATTATTTCTTCTATTAGTGCTCAAACAAATGTTGATTGTTTTGGAAATAATTCGGGTTCAGCAACGGTTTTAGCCAATGGAGGAACTGGAACATTAACTTATTCTTGGAACACAACGCCTATTCAAACCTCGGCTACAGCCACAGGATTATCCGCTGGAAATTATATTGCCACTATTACCGATGCTAATTTGTGTAGCAAAATACAAACTGTGACGATTACAGAACCGGCCGTTCTTTCTATAAGTACCGATTTAAAAAAAGACGTCAGCTGTTTTGCTGCTGCAAATGGACAAATTTCAATAGCCATTTCAGGCGGAAGCCAGCCTTATACTTATAACTGGACCAAAGATGCTGCGCCTTTTGCCACTTCTGAAGATATTGGCAATTTGACTCCTGGAACTTATGAAGTTACTGTTTCGGATGCTCATAATTGTGGCCCAATAACAGCCCAATTTAGAATAACTGAACCTACAATCCTTGATTTGAGTTTAGATTCCAAAACCGATATCTTATGTTACGGATCGGCAACAGGCGCAATAACAATCAATGTATCGGGAGGATCACCCATTGAAATTGCTCCTACTCTATTTGACTATTCTTATTCTTGGACGGGTCCAAATGGATTTACTAGTAGCACTAAAAATTTATCCAATATTCCTGCTGGAACTTATTCACTCCAGCTAACCGATAATTCGGCTTGTTCTAAAAACTTATCCGTTACGATTAATCAACCAAACGAATTAATTATTAAGCCAATTGTTACTCCAATTGTTTGTTTTGGTGCCAATAACGGAAGCATTAGTTTGGACATTCAAGGTGGAAGTACGCCCTACCAAATCCAATGGAGCACTATGGGTAATGGACTATTTCAAGACAATCTTTCACCTGGTAATTATCAAGTTACGGTTACAGATGCTAATAATTGTTCCAAAACAATTAGCGTAACTATGCCCGAAGCTCCTATTTTGTCGGCGAATCCAATAGTAACAAACGTCTCCTGCCATGGGGCAAAAGATGGAAATATCGTTTTAAATATTGTAAACGGACTTAGTCCCTTTTCCATTATTTGGTCCGATAATCCTGCTGCAGGAAATACTCGCAATAATTTGGAGCCCGGAAGCTATACTGTAACTATTACTGATGCGAGACCTTGTTCTATAACCGAAACATTTGTGATTTTAGAACCACAGGAAATTCTAATTAATGGTACTGTAACAGAAGCTTTTGGATGTAATAATGCAAGTAGTGGAGCCATAAATATAACCGCTACTGGAGGCACACCCCCATTTAATTACCTCTGGTCAAACGGTGCCTCATCAGAAGACTTGGCAAATGTGCCTGCAGGAAATTATTCCGTTACCGTTACTGATGCAAGAGGTTGTAAAAAAATAACGGAGTTTGCAATAAACAGACAAGATCCGATTTTGATATCCGTTAAAACTAACAATGAAGTAGATTGCGAAACCAAAAAAATAAATCAAAGTTTTGAAGCAGAAGTATCAGGCGGAATACCTCCCTATCAATTAAACTGGTCAAGTGGTACCAAGGGCGGTGCTAACAATGAAACCATGACAACTGCTCAAAACGGAACCGTCTTTTTGACTGTGACTGATAACATAGGTTGTACTGCAAATTATAGTTTTAATGTTAGCGTTCCTGAAATTGGTTTTCCATCATTCGACACTAAATCCTTTGCTTATAGCACTTATGGTATCTATTCTAAAATGGATCCTATACAGTTTACCAATACAGCGACAGGAGATTATCTAAGTATTAATTGGGATTTTGGTGATGGAAGTGTGAGCAATGAAGAAAACCCAATACACACCTATTTATCAGAAGGTCCTTATGTGGTAACTCAATCCGTGACCTACCCTTTTGGTTGTGTCGATAAATACATCATTACTTTGATGGTTGACAAAGGATACAAATTAATGGTTCCAAATGCTTTTACACCTAATTTAGACGGCATCAATGATACTTTTGTTCCTGTATTTGAAGGATTAAAAACCATAGAATTAAATGTATACGACACTTGGGGCGAGTTGATTTATACCGAAAAAGGAGAAACCTTAGTCGGTTGGGATGGAATTGTAAATTCAAAAGAAACCGAAAATGGTAACTATTATTTCAGAGTAATAGCCACCACTTTCTACGATGAAATTATAATTGTAAACGGTCCCTTTGTAAAAATAAAATAAGAAATTAAAGATGAAAATTAAATTGCTTTTTTTAATAGCCTTCTTGAATTTCTATTCGAGTGCACATGCTCAGGATCCTATTTTCACCCAATACTTTATGGTGCCAGAAACCCTGAATCCCGGATTCACGGGTTTTCTGGAAACCACAAGTGTAGGTGTTTTACATCGAACCCAATGGCCGGATTTAAATTTTAGAGTAGATACTGAATTTGCTTTCTTAAACACCTGGTTGGAAGAAGCAAACAGCGGAATTGGAATTAGCGTTTTGAACCATAGGGAAAAATTTACGGATTATAATTTTACACAGGTAAATGCAAATTATGCCTATCGCGTAAAATTAACCGACGAATGGTATTTTAGGCCCGCAATAGAAATTGGTATTGGAAATAAATCCTTTGGTTTTCAAAATGTAATTCTGGGTGATCAATTAAATCTGGGTCAGGGAACCATCAATCAATCCAGTGTTGACCCATTACAGTTGAAAGAAAAGGTAAATTTCTTTGATTTTTCGGCAGGGATGCTCTTTAATAATGAAAATGCTTGGTTTGGCGCTTCATTAAAACACATTAATAAACCTAACATCACCTTTGCTGTAAATGGAAATATACCTTTAGATGTATTCGTTTCTGCCAATGCAGGATATGAATTATTGATATCTGACTATAGTATAAGCTCCTTTCTTCCCAATGATACTAAATTATTAATGACTGCAAACTTTATGAAACAAGGAGATTATAACCGATTGGATATTGGTTCTGGTTTAATTTTTAAAAAATTGTTTTTTGGCGCAACAGCCGCAATAAATCCAGTTCGAAATAGTCCAAACAGTCATGTATTAACTTCTATAAATGCTTTTGGTGGCCTTCACTATGACCATTTCAAATTTGGATATTCCTATGATTTCAATACTTCTAAAATTGGAAGAACAGGCGGAATCTATGAACTCTCTCTTATCTATCGTTTTGAATTAATCGAAAAATGTATAAGTTGTCCTAATTATTATTAATAAAAGCTTTTACAGAAGTAGTTTGCTTTTTAGACCAGCATAATGTCCGTATTTTATGATGCCAAAAATTGCAATTGATTATATTTACCAGAAAAAATGTCAAAAAGATTTCTGGTTGTTTCACTTCTATTCGTTCTTGTTTTTGCAAATGCCCAAACCAAATTACTCTCTTGGAATCTACAAAATTTTGGCAAATCAAAATCCAATCAATCTATAAGCTTTATAGCAAATACGATAAAAGACTATGATATCATCGCTATTCAAGAAGTAGTTGCCGGTTTTGGTGGTTCACAAGCTGTGGCAAAACTAGCTGACGAACTCAATCGAAAGGGAAGCAAATGGGATTATACCATTAGTAATCCAACACAAAGTTCTCCCTACAAAACCGAGCGATATGCCTTTATTTGGAAAACTTCGAAACTTAAAAAAATTGGATCGGCTTGGTTAGAGAAAAAATATTATTCAGAAATAGAAAGAGAACCGTACTTCTGCACCTTCGAATACAATAAAAAACAATTTACAATTGCCACATTTCACGCCATCACCAAGAACAAGCAACCCGAAACCGAAATCAAATATCTTAAATTAATTGCGCAGGGAAATCCAACATTAAATCTTATTTTCACTGGTGACTTTAATTGTCCACAATCCCATTCTGTATTTCTTCCCTTAAAAAAAATGGGCTACAAATCAAGTCTGGTCAATCAAAAAACTTCATTAAAACAAAAATGCAAGGGAGACAACTGTCTGGCTTCCGAATTTGACAACTCTTATTATGACTCAAAAAAAATAACTAAAACCCAATCTGGAATAATTTCCTTTTATAAAAAGTTCAACTCTCTCAAAGAAGCCCGGATTATTTCCGATCATGTTCCTATTTGGATTGATTTCTCTTTGAATTAGAATTTTCATAAAACACGAAAACCCCGACAGATCAAAATGTAGTGGTTTTTCTATTATAAATTTCTTTATTTCTTATTCAAATACTTCAAAATTGACTCCGTCAAAACTGGCAAAAACCATTGAGGGATGAGAATCCTGATGAAATAGAGTTCCATTTTTATCAATGGCAATCGCTCCGGCAAAACCATCATACGGTTTTAATTCCGAAAATGTCTTTGCAAAAGCCGCTTCCAGACTAAAACCATCGGTAACCCGAGTCACAATTTTAGCCGCGGTGGCATTGCTCATAATATCTTCACCGACTCCCGTCATGCTTACTGCACAAAATTCATTAGCATAGTTTCCGGCAACAGTAGCTGAATCAGAAATACGTCCCGGAATTTCAAAGCCTTTTCCACCTGTAGAAGTAGCGGCAGCTAGTTTTCCTTCACGATCTAAAGCCACACAACCAACTGTTCCGGTTCCGTTAGCCTTTAATTTAGCTTCATATTCAGCACGTCTTTGTAGTATTTCAGTCGAAAAACGTTCAAAACCATGTTTTCGAGCAAAATCAGATGCACCGCTTCCACCTAAAACTCGGTCCTCAAAACTCAATAAAGTTTGAGCAACCTGAATAGGATTGCGTACTTCTTCGATATTAATAACCCCGCTAATTTTTTGAGTCGAACCATCCATTACCGCAGCACTCATTCTAATTTTACCGTCACCTTGAATTTGAGAACCAATTCCTGCATTAAAAAGAGCATCATCTTCTAATAAGGAAACTGCAAAAACCGCGGTTTCAAGAGCAGAATGTGTTTTTAAATACTCATAGGATTGTTTTGAAATCGATTCTAAAGCTTTTTGTTTGGCCAATTTAGTTTCCTGACCCGTGGAAGATTCCGAAAAAAATCCTCCGTGTATAATTATTTTCATTTTATTTTGATGATTCCAATTCAATTTAACCAACTTTTAACGGCTAATCCAGAAATCTTTTAATGTGTTGTTGAAGTGTGAATGCGCATTTCACTTGTGTGCAAATCATAAGTATCGCCCTTGCTCATTACATGAACAACCAAATTATTGATCGAAATAGGCTGTTCCATTTCAATATCCGTCAAATTAGTATCTTTAATTTGTCGGCCATCAACCAAAATTACTAATCCGGAGCCAATAGCTTCCATCATCGAATTACTGGTTATCAATAAACCAGTATCCTCACCGAGCCCAATTCCTAAAGTTTTTGGATTGCTGACTACAGCCTGAAACAAACGTCCAATTCGACCACGTTTCACAAAATGAGTATCAATTATAGCATCGTCAATCAAACCCAAACCACTGGTGATTTTCACTTCGCCTTTCAGCAAAGCTTCCGAACTACTCCCTTGATAAATCATGCTGTTCGAAGCCGCAGCTGCCCCAGCCGATGTTCCGGCATATATGAATTCTTCCGTTTTGTATTTCTCCAATAAAATATCGTGAAAAGGAGTTCCTCCAAGAATAGAAGTCAATCGCAATTGATCACCTCCCGTAAAAATAGCTACATCTGCTGCTTGAAGGCGCTCTAAAGTGGCTTCTTCCATCGCTTCTTCCCTTTTTTCAATATATAAAATTCCTACATTTTTAGCACCCAAATAAGCCAGTGCTTTTACATATTCAGGACCAATTTCAAAAGGAATTCTGGAGGCTGTAGTAATAATTTCAAAACGGGATTGCTCTTTGTGTTTTGACTCGTCTAATATTCTTTTTAAAATCCCTTCCTCAAAAAAATTTAAGTTTTGAGCTGCATTCTTATCTAATTCGGTTTCGGCAAAACTTCCTTTGTCTACTGCGCCACCAATGATGATTAACTTTCCTTTTCTGTCCATTTTGTAAAAATAACCAAAAAATTAACGAATCAACTTCAAAAAGGTTTTATTTAGGAATTAAATTAAGCCTTTTTTAGGAGCAGCATTTTAGCGAAATTTCAGGAGTCATTTTCCTGCTGTTCGCTGCAATCCAGGCAAAAAAGCCTGGGATTTCCACTGCCATCAGGGCTAAAGATAAGGAGCCTTACCGGTTTAGAATTGTCTACCTTAAACAAGAAAGTAAATACTTATAAAATTAAAACTCAGATAGCAATCAAAAACAGAGATTGCTAATTAAATACTCCTTACATTTAACAAAATCATTCTACAAAAATTCAATTCCACAAAGACTTATTATGAAAATACTTAAAATACAAGCGCTTCGTGGCCCCAATATCTGGAGTGTTAAAAGAAAAAAATTAATCCAAATGCGTTTGGATCTCGAAGAAATGGAACAGTTTCCATCCAATAAAATTGACGGTTTCAAAGAGCGCTTAGAAACACTTTTCCCAACTATGATTGAGCACCGCTGTTCCGAAGGTGTTCGCGGTGGTTTCTTTTCTCGTCTTGAACGGGGAACTTGGATGGGACATATTATAGAACATATTGCATTAGAAATCCAAACGCTATCCGGCATGGATACTGGTTTTGGTAGAACTAGAGAAACAAAAACTCCAGGTGTTTACAATGTCGTTTTTAGCTATACTGAAGAAAATGTAGGACTTTTTGCTGCAGAAAGTGCCGTGGCAATAGCACAATCCTTAATCACAGGGGCTGAATACGATTTAGAATCTGACCTCCAAAACATGAGAGAAATCAGAGAAAAAGTCCGCCTCGGACCAAGTACTGGAAGCATTGTTGAAGAAGCTGTAGCCAGAGATATTCCTTGGATTCGTCTCGGGACCAATTCACTAGTTCAGCTTGGTTACGGAATCAACCAAATGCGTTTTCAAGCTACAATGACTTGTAAAACTAGCAATATTGCTGTGAATATCGCAGGCAATAAAGAACAAACCAAGCGCATGCTCGATCAGTCGTCCATTCCGGTGGCTAGTGGAAGTATCTGTTCTGATGACGAAGAATTAGAAGCTACAATAAAAAAAATAGGTTATCCAATCGTAATAAAACCATTAGATGGAAATCACGGAAAAGGAGCTTCCATTAATGTGACCAATTGGGAAGATGCCCAATCCGGTTTAATATTTGCCAAAGAATACAGCAAACGTGTCATCGTAGAAAAGTTTATTACTGGTTTTGATTTTAGGATTCTAGTAATTGACAATAAATTAGTTGCTGCTGCCAAAAGAGTTCCTGCAAATGTAGTTGGAAATGGAAAAGAAACCATTCAGGAATTATTAGATAGTGTAAATTCAGATCCAAGAAGAGGTTTTGGACATGAAAATGTGCTGACTAAAATTGATGTTGACAGAGATACACTTGATTTACTCGACCGATTAGAATATACTCTGGATACGATTCCAAGAAATGGCGAAACTGTTTATTTGAAATCGACAGCCAATTTAAGTACAGGAGGAACTTCGGTAGATGTTACCGATATGATGCATCCTGAAAATATTTTCTTGGCCGAAAGAATTTCCAGAATAATAGGTCTGGACATTTGCGGAGTAGATATTATGGCCGAAAACTTAACACAACCGCTTAAAGAAAATGGAGGTGTTATTCTTGAAGTGAATGCAGCTCCTGGTTTCCGAATGCATTTGGCTCCTTCGGAAGGTTTACCTAGAAATGTTGCTGCGCCCGTTATTGAAATGTTATACCCCCCAGGAAAACCAAGTCGAATACCAATTATTGCGGTAACCGGAACCAATGGAAAAACAACTACAACCCGATTGATCGCGCATATCGTTAAAAATAATGGTTACAAAGTGGGCTTCACTACATCAGATGGAATTTATATTCAAAACCACATGATGGAAAAAGGAGATACAACAGGACCTGTTTCTGCTGAATATATTCTTAAAGATCCCACGGTAGAATTTGCCGTTTTAGAAACGGCTCGAGGTGGAATCCTTCGTGCTGGTTTAGGCTTCAGCCGTTGTGATATAGCGGTGATTACAAATATCCAGGAAGACCATTTAGGTCTTAATGATATTCATAATCTTGAAGATTTGGCCAAGGTTAAAAGTACCGTAGCTCGAAGTGTCAAAAAAGATGGTTGGGCAATATTAAATGCTGATGATGAATACAGTGTAAAAATTGCGGCAGATTTAACTTGTAATGTGGCCTATTTCAGTATGGATGAAGAAAATCCACTGATTCAAAAAATGTGCAAAGAAGGAAGAATCGTTGCCGTATATGAAAATGGATTTATTACTATTAAAAAAGGAGAGTGGAAAATTCGAATCGAACGCGCAACTCATGTTCCTTTAACTCTTGGCGGAAAAGCCAAATTTATGATTTCAAATGTGCTTGCTGCAACTTTAGCCAGTTATTTGTGGGGTTTCAAAACCGAAGATATCAGCATGTCACTGCAAACATTCATTCCAAGTGCGGCACAAACGCCAGGTAGAATGAATATTTTTGAATTCAAAAAGTTCAAAGTGTTAATTGATTTTGCACACAATCCTTCTGGTTATCGTGGAATTGAAGACTATTTAGAGAGTGTTGATGCTTCTAAAAAAATTGGAATCATTGCTGGTGTTGGTGATCGTAGAGATGAAGACATTCGAAAATGTGCCACTATTGCTGCCCGAATGTTTGACCATATTATCATCCGTCAGGAAAAATACCTACGTGGTAGAACAGAAGAAGAAATCATTCAATTAATCTTAGAGGGAATTACCAGTACAGGCCGAAATGTAACTTATGAAATTATCCCAAAAGAAACCGAAGCAATCAAGCATGCTATTAATAGTGCCGAGGAAGGAAGTTTCATCACCGCTTTAAGTGATGTAGTAACCAATGCTATTGATATTGTTCAGGAATATTTGGACAAAGAAAATGAACAGGGTTTTGTATAATTTTTAAAATCACGCTATAAAAAAAGCCAATCGTACTGATTGGCTTTTTATTTTATTAGGTCTTTTGTTTTTTCTTTTTGGCAGCAGGAAACAAAACATTATTCAGTATCAAACGGAATCCTGGCGAATTTGGATGTAAATCTAAAACTGTGGGAGCATCTCCTACCCTATGCTGAAAATCTTCGGGATCGTGCCCTCCAAAAAAAGTAAACATTCCCTTTCCCTTTTGACCGTGAATATAACGTGCTTCATTATTCTGCTGATTTTCTCCCAGAACCAAAATATTTGATTTCACTAATTCTCTTTCAAAAGAAGTAGTTTGCCCCATAAAACCTTTTATTAATTGAGTATGATTCTGACACAACATCGTCGGAATCTGATCCCATTTAGCGGAAAAATCCATGAGTGTGAAATAATCTTTTTCCATTGGAATTTGTCTTTTTTCGGTCATATCAATATTCGAAAACTCATATTTATCCGGCTGTCTTTCTAATATGAAATCTTTAAAAGCAAAAGTCTTGGAATAGTCTAGTTTAGATTGATAATTCGCTTCACTGGGATCTCCATCAAACATGGCCTCGCAAATATCAATACCCTCGGCTGCTAATGCAATATCAAAACTATCCGTCGCCGAACACATTGCAAACATAAAACCACCTCCAATAACGAAGTCCCGAATCTTTTTGGCTACAGCCAATTTTTCTTCCGAAACTTTGGCAAAACCCATTTTAGAAGCCAATGCCTCTGCTTCATTCTTTTGATCTATATACCAAGGAGCGGTTCTATAAGCTCCATAAAATTTTCCATATTGACCCGTAAAATCTTCATGATGTAAGTGCAACCAGTCGTATAATACCAATTGATCTGACAATACTTCCTCGTCATAAATCGGTGTGAAAGGAATTTCAGCATAGGTCAAAACCAGCGTAACGGCATCGTCCCATGGCTTTTTCCCCTTAGGAGTATATACGGCAATTTTAGGTGCTTTTTCTAATATGACGGTTTCCATATTTTGAGAAGGACTTGAAATTTCACTCAAAATAGTATTGGTTTCTGAATCGGATAGCAACTCAAAACTCACCCCTCGAATTTGACATTCCTTTCTTATTTCGGGAGTATCGGGCAATAAAAAAGAACCTCCGCGATAATTAAGCAACCAACTTGCTTTAAATTGCTTGCTCAAACACCAATAGGTAATTCCGTATGCTTTAAGATGGTTTTTTTGACTGGTCTCGTCCATTGGCAACAAAATAAAAGAAGCCTTAACAGAAAACGAAATTAAGAGAAGAAAAAAATAAAAGCTGTTTTTAAAAGACATTATTCTAAATTTATAAATCAAAGATAAAGATATATCTTGAAATACGCAGCCTATTCTAGAGATAGGAACAATTGAAAAATTGAATTCAATTCTAAATTAGAAAAAACATTCCTTTAAAAAGGAACATCGCTATCATCATCAAAATTGTTCAAATTACTACCAAAAGCCTCATTCGCCGAAGGTAAATTTTTAGTTTGAAATGGATTGTCATCATGATTCATCTTAGAAGGTAAATCATCATAACTACCGTTATAATCTTCCAAATTGTCAAATTTTCCAAGATTTCCAATAAATTTCAGACGTATACTTTCCAAGCTACCATTACGGTGTTTGGCAATAATAAACTCAGCCTGACCTTGTGTTGGAGATTGCTCTTCATCATCCCATTCATCAATTTTATAATATTCAGGACGATAAATAAAGGAAACAATATCAGCATCCTGCTCAATCGCTCCCGATTCCCGAAGATCGGAAAGTAATGGTCTTTTGCTTGCCCCACGAGTTTCAACCGCACGCGACAATTGTGATAATGCAATTACCGGAACGCCTAATTCCTTGGCCAAAGCTTTTAAGTTTCGAGAAATAGTCGAAATTTCCTGTTCTCGGTTACCACCACCTTTTCCGTTTCCACCGGCTGTCATCAACTGCAAATAATCGACGATAATTAATTTAATTCCGTGTTGAGAAGCTAAACGTCTTGCTTTAGCTCTTAAATCAAAAATGGAAAGAGAAGGAGAATCATCAATAAAAAGCGGTGCTTTCTCTAAGTTTTTAACTTTGATACTCAGTTGTTCCCATTCGTGTTTTTCTAATTTACCCGTTCTTAATTTTTCGGA
>CANEZU010000060.1 GCA_947444255.1 Flavobacteriaceae bacterium
ACATTTGGAATAAAAATTATCTATTTTGATCTTGACAAATGGAATATCCGAAAAGATGCTGCCTTAGATTTAGAAAAAATATTAGCCGTTTTAGATCAAAATCCAACTATGAAAATTGACATTCGTTCCCATACTGACAGTAGACAAACTTTCAAATACAATGAAAAACTATCTGATAAAAGAGCAAAATCAACTTTGGCTTGGCTAGTAAAAAACGGTGTTACTACTTCTCGTTTAACTGCTAAAGGTTATGGTGAAACTCAACTGATAAACAAATGTGCTGACAATGTTAAATGCTCCGAACAAGAACATCAAGCTAACAGAAGAAGCGAATTTATTATTACAGAACTGTAAAACTTGTTTTATTGATTCCTAATTTCAAAGCTTCGAAAGAGGTTGAATAAAAAAGCCACCCTAGAAAGTGGCTTCATTGAAAAACAAAATAATAAGAAACTAACTCAACTTATTTTTTGACAAATATATTAGTGTAATATTTTTTTCCAGTTACTACATCTGTTTTTGTTGATATACCTAAATTGGTAAAATCACCTTCAATATTTGCTTTGTGACCTGGACTATTTAGCCAAGCTGTTAATACCGAATTTGGAGTTGTGAAATTAAAAGCCACATTTTCATTTACTTTTACTGCTCCTAAAACTTGAATGATACTTTGAGATCTTTCTTCAAAAAAATCATGATTAACAACATTATTAGCAATCATGTATTGATCATGTTCTTCTGCTTTTATTGAAACAAAATTTACCAATTCTAAAGTTTTCAAACCTTTACTAGCTCTATAACCATTTATAAGATTCGCTAATTCAATTTCTTCTGGCTGATAATCATATTTCTGATTTACTTGAGCGTCCGCAACGGGGCTCATTGCTGATTCTGTTGTACAGGAGATAATAGTGAACAAAATTGCTATTGGCAATATTGCTCTAATTAATGTTTTTTTCATAATTAGCAAACTAAGTTTAAAGTAGATTGTGGGGCAATTTCCTTTGGTGAACCTGAAATACATTTTCTATGTTTTCATTGATCAATATTAAGACAAAATCGTTTAAGTGCAAAATATAATCGATGAAATACACTTTATTGGTTTTATGCACTATAATTATCCTACAAATCAGAAATTGTTTCTGTTTGAAATTAATCATAAAAAAAGACCACAAAAGTGGCCTATAGATTTTATAAAGTTGAATTAAATATAATTATGGAGACAATCGATTTAATTTCCAAGAAAAATCATCCTGTAACTGATATCTAATTCGATCGTGCAATCGATTTGGTCGTCCTTGCCAAAATTCAACCTCTATTGGACGAACTAAAATTCCTCCCCAATTTATTGGTCTTGGTATTTCCTTTCCTTTAAAATCCTCCTCTAATTGTTTGAGATTGTTTTCTAAAAAAGCACGATCTGGAATAATTTCACTCTGTGGAGAAACGATAGCTCCTAACTTACTCCCTTCAGGACGAGAAGCAAAATAGTTATCCGAAATATACTCTGCTGTCTTTTCTGAAATACCTTTGATAATGATTTGTCTTTCCTGTGTTTGCCAAAAAAAAGAAAGACAAACATTTGGGTTTTCTAATATCGCTTTCCCTTTTTCTGAATCGTAATTTGTAAAAAAAATAAATCCTTCTTCAGAGAATTTTTTTAGTAATACTACACGTGATTTTGGAAATCCATCTAATCCGATTGTTGCAACTGTCATGGCATTAACTTCTTCAGTTCCTCCAAAATCTTTAACCTCATGAAACCATCTGTTAAATAAGTTAATGGGATCTTCAGGAATGTTGTTTTCAAGAAGTTCACTTTTATCGTACGATTTTCTGTAATTACTTAAATCATTCATTTTATGTTTGTATAAAAAGTATTTATTGTATTATGAAGATGTAAAATTAAACCATTATTAATTTAAAATTCGAAACTTTCTCCATCATCTCCAAGAAGGACATTATTAAAAACAGTTTCTGCTTGTTCCTTGAACAATGTAATACTTTCGTAACGTGTTGAATAATGTCCTAGAATTAATTGTTTTACATTTGCCTTTAAAGCAATTGTAGCCGCTTGTTTTGCTGTTGAATGCATTGTTTTTCCTGCTAATTCCTCTTCTGAATCAAGAAAAGTAGCTTCGTGATACAACAGATCAACATTTTCAATTAAAGGAATTATATTTTCATTATAAACCGTATCGGAGCAAAAAGCATAAGATTTGGCTGGAATCGGATCAAAAGTCAATAATTCATTTTGGATAACCCTACCATCGTCTAAAGTAATATCTTTTCCATTTTTTATTTTTTGGTAGTAACAGCTATCAATTTCATAATTCTGAACAGCATCAACATTCAACTTTCGATCACCTATTTTTTCTTCAAATAGAAACCCATTGGTATAAACTCTATGCTTTAACGGAATTGTTTTAACTATTACTTTATCATCTTCAAATACAATTTCACTTTCAAAAGAAGCTAATTCATGAAAAAACAAACCATAATTTACCCAAGAATTAGATAACCTAAGCTGTAATTTAATAACCTCTTCAATTCCCTTTGGACCGTAAATATGCAAATCGGTAGTTCTATTTAACAACATGAAAGTAGAAACTAGACCTATTAATCCATAAAAATGATCTCCATGCAAATGTGAGATAAAGATGTGATTTATTTTTGAAAACCGAAGTTTATTTCTGCGCAATTGAACCTGAGTTCCTTCAGCACAATCAATTAGAAAAAGGTGATTTCTTATCTCTAATACCTGAGATGTTGGATTTGTAAACGATCTTGGAGTAGCGGCATAACAGCCGAGTATTGTTAGTTTCATTAATTTATAATGGAGTATTCGGCAACAGTCATTGAATTATAGATTTGTAAATTCAAATTTTAAGATAAAAAATCAGAATCCCAAATCTCTCTCGATTTCTTCCATTTCAATTATATCATGGGCTTCTAAAGGAGAAGGAACTACGGTTAATTTATCAGAAATAGAATTAAAATCTACGTCTTGAGCAACTATCACAAATGATTTTTTATTTTTTTTATGGAGTTTAGCAAGTGGTAAAAACCCATTAATTTCTTTTATAGAAGGATTTTTATGATGACTAATATCCATAATCATATTGTATTTTTCAAACGTTTTGTATTGATGTGTAATTTTCATTAAAAAAGATACTAAATCGCCCTGAGTATCTTTAATAGAAACGGTATTTCCTTTTTGATCTACTTTCATCACATTTAAATTTATCTTAGGCCAATTTACAAATATTATTTGGGTTAATTAGGTTAAAGACCGATTTATTCTACTGAATTTTAGAGGCTAAGAGATAAATTACCGCCATTCTAATAGCTACACCATTTTCGACTTGATTCAAAATAACAGATTGATTTGAATCGGCCACATCACTAGTAATTTCAACTCCTCTATTAATAGGACCTGGATGCATTATAACAATTTCTTTGTTTAATGAATCTAGTAATTGTTTATCAATTCCATATTGCTGAGTGTATTCTCTAGTAGAGGGAAAATAATTAACATCCATTCTTTCGTTCTGAACTCTTAACATATTTGCAACATCACACCATTCCAGTGCTTTTCGCAAATTAGGTTCAACAGAAACACCTAAGGATTCAATATAGCGTGGAATTAGAGTTTTAGGGCCACAAACCTTAACTACGGCTCCTTGCATTTGCAGTGCATATATATTTGATAAGGCAACTCTGGAATGAAGAATATCACCAACAATAACTACTTTTTTACCGGAAACTTCTCCTAATTTTTCTCTGATGGAATAACTATCCAATAAACCTTGTGTCGGATGTTCGTGTGCCCCATCTCCAGCATTTACAATACTTGCTTTTACGTTTTTGGATAAGAAATAGGCTGCTCCTGGACTTGCATGTCTCATCACTACCATATCTACTTTCATGGATAAGATATTATTAACGGTATCAATTAGAGTTTCTCCTTTTTTGACAGAAGATTGGGCAGCAGAAAAACTAATAACATCAGCAGACAATCGTTTTTGAGCTAGTTCAAAAGAAAGTTTGGTCCTTGTACTGTTTTCGAAAAATATATTGGCAATAGTTATATCTCGGAGTGAGGGTACTTTTTTAATTGGACGATTAATAACTTCTTTAAAATGATCGGCAGTTTCAAAAATAAGGTCAATATCGTATTTATTGATATACTTTATTCCTAATAAATGATTAACACTTAGCTCTTTCATTTTTATACTATTCGTTTATGTGGTTTAATTCCAATTTTATTTATTTCTCTGAACTAGTTACTAAATAAACTACATCTTCACCATCTTGTTCTACCCAGTTTACTTTCACTTTTTCGTTATTAATCGCATCTACTTGGCGCCCACGATAATCGGGTTGTATTGGTAAATGTCGGCTAAACCGTCTGTCTATTAATACTAATAATTCAATTTCTGATGGCCTTCCAAAAGATTGGATGGCTGTCAAAGCGGATCGAATACTCCGGCCAGTATAAAGGACATCGTCTATGAAAATTACTTTTTTATTTTCAACAAGAAAATTTATCTTGGTTTTATTTGCTTCCAAAGGCTTTTCGGTTCTCCTGAAATCATCTCGAAAAAAAGTAATATCTAAATATCCCAAGGCAATTTGTTTGATATTATATTCTTCTTCCAATAATTTTTTGAGTCTTTCGGCCAAAAACGTACCTCTAGGTTGAATGCCAACTAAAATGGTTTCCGAGAAATCGTGGTGTTTTTCAATTAATTGACAGGCCAAACGATGCAATATGATATTGACTTCTTTAGAGGTAAGCAAGACTTTTTGACTCATAAGGCAGTTTTCAGTTTGGTTTTGCAAATATACGAATTCAAAATTAATGATTTAATCGGTTATAAAAATATTTCGTTTTTAGAATTTATCTTTTTAAATCCAAGTGGCTTTATGCCAAATATATTCTAAAGGTCCTTGCTTATGGGTTTTGAGCCACCAAGTACAAAATGTAAGTTGTATAAAAAACAATAGAAAACCTATGAATAGGCAAAACGTTGCGCCGGTATATTCAAAAAGTCCCAAACCATATCGATAATAGATAAAAGCCCCTATCATCGATTGCATGATATAATTAGTCAAGCTCATTTTTCCAAAAGGAACCAACTTCACTAGTGTCGTAACGACCGATTCTTTTTGATATAAAAGTAAAAAACCCGAAACGATAACACACATAAATGCAAAATTTGACCAGGAAGAAAAAATCACAGATAACTTATTTGAAATCGTTACTCTAGTTACAATGTCCGTTATATAGGTTTTTAAGAAATATAACGGAACAAATAAAATAAGAGCAAAACGAAAGACCTTTGTCCAAAATTGGATGTTTTCATCTGTAGTAGTAAACATTTTCTTTCGGCCAAGTAACATTCCAAACATAAATAAAGCAGGAGCTTGAAAAAACCGTCCGTTTTCCCAAGACCATAATAAAGAGGCGATTTTTCCTAATGTCAAATTCCCAATTACATAATCCGTAAAAGATCCATTTTTCATAAAATACCCTATACTTTCATAATATGCATTTGACAAATTGGGTGGTGAAACATAATCTGGATTTAAGACATAATAAATACATCTTGCCCATTCCAAAGGTTGTATCATTAAAATTACAGCAGTAATAAAAACGGCTTTATTGCTCCAATTAACAACTGGAATTAAAAGTAGTCCTAAAAATGCGTATAAGGTTAGAATATCACCTTGGTAAAAAGCGGTGTTAATCATTCCAAAAATCAACAAAAGCATCATTCTCCAAAAAAAACGCCCTCTAAAATCTATTCCCTTTTTAACCTGATTATCATTTTGAATATAAAAACTGAATCCAAAAAGGAGTGCAAAAATAGCATACGATTTACCTCCAAAGAGAAAAAACAAACTGTCCCAAACTATCTTGTCAGTTGCCACAAGCCAATCCGGAAAGGTTGTTGGCAAATAATAATACTCAAAATGTTCAACATTGTGTAGCAACATAATTGACATAATTGCGAAGCCTCTCAAAGCATCAACAACTTCTATTCGTTGATTTTTTAGACTGAATGTATTGTTGGTCATTTTTTTTAAATATTGGTTATAGAAATTCAAAAATATACATAATTGAGTTAAATTTTATTTTTATCTTTCAAAATAGTAAGTTTTATCTTTAAATAAAATTTAAAATAAAAAAAGCCTCGAATAAATTCGAGGCCAGTCTATTAAAAAAATATATTCTTATTTAGTTGTACATTTTAACTCTTAATTCCTGAACTTTTTCATCGTCCAAATAATCGTCAAAAGTCATGTAACGGTCTATAACTCCTTTTGGTGTTAATTCGATTACACGATTACCAACAGTTTGTGCAAACTCATGATCGTGAGTTGTAAATATCACTGAACCTTTAAAATTCTTTAAAGAATTATTGAAAGCTGTAATTGACTCTAAATCCAAATGATTCGTGGGCTCATCAATCATTAAAATATTAGCTCGTTCCATCATCATACGAGACAACATGCATCGAACCTTCTCTCCTCCTGATAAAACTCTACTTGTTTTTAGAGCTTCTTCGCCTGAAAAAATCATTTTACCTAAAAAGCCCCGAACAAAAACTTCATCGCGTTCTTCCTCTGTTTTAGCCCATTGACGCAACCAATCTACTAAAGTATAATCATTTTCAAAAAACGAATGATTGTCTACTGGCAAATAAGCCTGATTTGTTGTAATTCCCCAATCAAAAGTTCCTGAATCTGCTTCTTGATTTTTGTTTAAAATTTCGTAAAATGCAGTTGTAGCTCTTGAGTCTTTGGAGAATAAAACGATTTTATCACCTTTGGCCATATTCAGGTCAACATTGGTAAACAAAACCTCTCCATCTGTTGAAGCGCTTAAATTTTGAACATTTAAAATCTGATCACCAGCTTCTCTTTCCTGATCAAAAATAATAGCAGGATAACGACGACTTGAAGGTTTAATTTCAGAAATGTTAAGACGACTGATCATTTTTTTACGAGAAGTTGCTTGTTTTGATTTAGCAACATTTGCACTAAAACGACGAATAAACTCTTCAAGTTCTTGTTTCTTTTCTTCCGCTTTCTTATTTTGTTGAGCACGTTGTTTTGCTGCTAATTGACTGGATTCATACCAAAAAGTATAATTTCCCGAATAGTGATTTATTTTACTAAAATCAATATCAGAAATATGAGTACAAACAGAATCTAAAAAGTGTCTGTCGTGGGAAACAACAATAACGGTATTATCATAATTAGCAAGAAAATTCTCTAGCCAAGCAATAGTTTCAAAATCTAAATCATTCGTCGGCTCATCCATAATCAATAAATCTGGATTACCAAATAACGCTTGAGCAAGAAGTACACGTACTTTTAGTTTACCGTCTAGATCACCCATCAAAGTATAATGATTGTCTTCTGTAATTCCTAAATTAGAGAGCATTGCAGCTGCATTTGAATCTGCATTCCAGCCATTCATTTCTTCAAATTGTACTTGCAACTCCCCTATTCTATTCGCATTTTCATCGGTATAATCTAAATAAAGTGCATCCATTTCCTTTTTAACAGCAAACAAAACTTTATCTCCCATCATCACCGTTTCTAAAACCGTATGCTCATCAAACATATTGTGATTCTGATTCAAAACCGACATGCGCTTTCCAGGTTCTAAATGAATGTGACCAGAAGTTGGATCAATATCCCCTGCAATTATTTTCAAAAAGGTAGATTTACCAGCACCATTAGCACCAATAACCCCATAAATATTTCCGTGAGTGAAGGTCGTATTTACTTCATCAAATAATATTCTTTTGCCAAATTGGACCGATAAATTATTTACTGTTAACATGAATTTTGAATTTAATAAAATTTTTGCAAAAGTAGAAAAAATAGTGGAGTTATTCTCCTGATAATGCCTCTAATATGTAGGAAGTTTATTTAACTTTACATTAACAGTATTATTTAAAACAACTAAATATTTTTGTATGCAAGCTACCCCTAAATGAACAAACCAAAAATCATTCCTTTTTTATTGTTTTCAATTTCATTAATTTGTCTTTTTAGTTCTTGTAAAAAAGACTACAATGACTCCAATTTTACTGCCTATTTTGGAGGTGAAATTTCAAACCCTAGTTCACCTTATATCTTATTTTGTAGGGAGTCTGAAGTAATTGACACTATAAAAATAGACAAAAACAATCGTTTTTTTATCAAATTTGATTCCTTGACTCCTGGTATGTACACATTCAAGAACGAACCCGAATATCAATATGTATATTTTGACAAAAATGATAGTCTTATGGTTCAACTTAATTCAAATGATTTTGACGAATCTGTTGTTTTTTGTGGCAGAGGGGATGAAAAAAATAATTTTTTAATGGAAATGTATCTAAAAAACAAAAAAGATAAGAATACTATTTATGATGTTTTCGATTATGATGTTCCGCAATTTAGTGCAGCTATAAACACCACTTATTCCTCTAATAAAAAATTCTATACCATTAAAAAAGAGCACATAAAATGGAGTCCCGATTTTGATATTTTTGCAAAAGCTACTCTAGATTTACATTATTATTCTAAAAAAGAAAGTTACCCTGTTGTTCATAAAATAAGAACTGGTGAAGATATAACGAATAAACTTCCTGAAAATTATTATGATTTTAGAAAAAACGTAGATTTTAACAGCAGTAAACTATCCTCTTTCTCATCATACATTATGTATCTTTCTCATATGTTAAATAATGTGGCTACAATAAAATATCACAATCATTTTTCTAATGTTGATTTGGAATTAAAAACAAATATTAGTAAATTAAATATAGTTGATACGCTTATAAAAAATTCTAAAGTCAAAAATACTGTATTAAATAATATTGCTTTCGCCTATTTATTAGAAGATCAAAATGTAGTAAATAATAAAAAATTTCTTGAAATTTATCATAAATACTCTACTGATAATAGCAAGAAAAATGAAATTTTAAAAATCGGAAATGCAATTAAACTTTTAGATATTGGCAATTCACTACCTGAAGTAAAATTAATGAATCTTGATAACAATATCGTTTCATCAAAATCATTAGCTACTGAAAAATCAGTGATTTTCTTTTGGACTGAGAATCTTACTTCTCATCAAATTGCGGTTCACAAAAAAATAATGGAATTAAAGTCTAAGTATCCTTCTTATCAATTTATCGCAATCAACTTAGATAATAATCAAAATAAATGGAAAGAAAATTTATCAAATTATGCATTTGAAGGAATCACCGAATTAAGATGTGTAGATTTTGAAGATTTAAAGTCAAAATGGGCTATTACTAAAGTACACCGAACAATTATTTTAAACAGTGAAGGAAAAATAAAATCAGCATTTACAAATATATTTGATGTTAATTTTGAAGATAATTTGAAATAAGTTCTACTTATTTATTTTTATAAAAAAAGCGATTTTCAAATTGAAAATCGCTTTTTTTAATGTAATAAACTACTTATTTCCTTTTTCAAAATCAGCAATAAACTGAGCCAACCCAATGTCTGTCAAAGGATGTTTTAATAATCCATAAATGGCTGAAAGTGGTCCTGTCATAACATCGGCACCAATTTTAGCACAATTTACAATATGCATAGTATGGCGAACCGAAGCTGCCAAAATTTGAGTTTCATAACCGTAATTATCGTAGATTAATCTAATCTCTTCGATCAAAGCTAAACCATCTGTTGAAACATCATCTAAACGACCAATGAAAGGCGATACATAAGTTGCTCCTGCTTTAGCTGCTAATAATGCTTGTCCAGCAGAAAAAACTAGAGTAACATTGGTTTTAATTCCTTTATCAGAAAAATATTTTGCAGCCATAACTCCTTCTTTAGTCATTGGCAACTTAACTACAATTTGCTCATGCAAATCAGCTAATTCCTCACCTTCTCTGATCATTCCATCATAATCCAAAGCATTTACTTCAGCACTTACGTCACCTTCAACTAGGTTACAAATTGCAACATAATGTTTCAAAATATTATCTTTACCAGTAATACCTTCCTTAGCCATTAAACTAGGATTTGTAGTTACTCCATCTAAAACACCTAAAGCTTGTGCTTCCTTAATTTGAGCTAAATTAGCTGTGTCAATAAAAAATTTCATAGTACTTATTTTAATATAGTTGTAAACTTAATTTGAATATAAATCTAATTAATATATATTCAATGTAGAGTTTGCGATATTGGCAAAATCTAAATCGATGTCAAATTTACAATTTATAATGATTCATAAGCATTTTCTCATAGATTTTATCTGGAAGAATGCGTTTTAAAACAATAGAAAATTTTTGAAGAAAATTACCCACTTTATAATGAATTTTAGGACTTGAATTTTTAATAATTGCATAGATAACTTCTGCAATTTCATTAGGATCATTTCCGCTATCTACTTGCTGATTCATCAATTCAAGTGTGCTTCTGTAAGAAATTTCATAAGAAGAATCTTTAATAACCGGGGCGTGATATCGTCCTGAGGCTATATTAGTAGCAAAATCACCAGGAGCCAAATTTGAAATTAGAATACCTTGAGATTTAACTTCCATACTTAAAGATTCCGTTATCAATTCTAATGCACCCTTAGAAGCAGAATAAACACTCCTGTATGGCAATCCCATGTATGCCGCAATTGAGGTTATATTGATGATTAATCCTGATTTTTGTAATCGCATTTGTGGCAATACGGCTTTCATTACTTCGATGGGACCAAAAAAATTAATCTCAAAATTATTTCTAATTTCAGCCATAGGAATTTCTTCAAGTGGTCCTGTAATTCCAACACCCGCATTATTTATAACAATGTCCAATCGACCTGAAATAGCAATTATTTGAGTTATAACTAATTTTATCGTTCCGGTATTGCGAACATCTAACTGTAGTAAAGGGAATATAGAATTTGTAATTCGATCCGGATTTCTACTGGTTCCATAAACTACATATCCTTTTTGATGAAGAAATTCACCAATTGATTTTCCAATTCCTGAAGAACCACCTGTAATAAGAACCACTTTATTCATTTGTTTTAGTACTGATTTTTATGTTTGTAAAGATAGTATTTTTACTGATTTTATTCTGGTGGAACTAGAGATTGAAAATAATTCAGAAAATAAATTAAATAATTTACTTTCGATTAAGTGAAACTATTTTAATTAAAATTTCTAAAGTTTTACTTCTAAAAAATACAAAAAAAAATCCTCCAAGAATGGAAGATTAAAAAAAATGGCAAGCGACCTACATCGCACCGCTCAACCACGTACCCTTGCTATGTTCCCATCCTGGGGGAGTCTGCAGGAGCTGGTCGTGTAGGACTTGCCGGTGCAAATATACAATCTTTTTGTATTTTCACAAAAGGAATTGAACATATAAATTACTGTTGTATATTGCAGCTTTAAATCTTTGAAAATGAAAATATATAAAGTACTCGCTATCATTTTATTAAACCTTTTTTTTATCTCATGTGGTAGTTCCGGAAAAGATAAATCTAATTATTTTAGTATAAATACTACCAATTTCAAAGCCCAATATCAGCCAAAGGAATCTATTTCATTAGAAATTACGAATACTCTAAATAAAAAAATTGATAGTATTATATATTATGTGAATGAAGTAAAAATTAATTCTAAAAAAGGCTTAGAAAAACAGTCCTTTGACTTTAAAAATCAAAAATTAGGGTATCAAAATATAAAAGCGCTGATTTATTTTGAAGGCGAAAACACAGAGACTTCAACACGAGTAGAATTGGTTTCAGACATCACTCCAAAATTACTAGAATACGAAGTCGTAAATACATATCCACACGATAAAGCCTCTTTTACAGAAGGTTTAGAATTTTATAGAGATACTTTGATGGAAAGTACCGGTCAAAAAGGAGCTTCCTATTTCAGAAAATACGATTATAGAACAGGAAAAGTCTACAAACAAGTTGACTTGGATTCTCAATATTTTGGTGAAGGAATTACTGTAATTAATGATAAAATTTTTCAACTAACTTGGCAATCTAGTATTGGATTTATTTATAATGCAAATACTCTAAAAAAGGAAAAAACTTTCACTTTTGATAAAAAAATTGAAGGTTGGGGAATGACAAATGACGGAACCTCTATTTATCAGTCGGACGGGACAGAAAAAATCTGGAAAATGGATCCTGAAACTCAAAAAATGCTAGGATATATAAATGTTTACACCAATAATAGCAAAATAAAAAGTGTAAATGAGTTAGAATGGATTGATGGTAAAATATATGGAAATATTTGGTTAAAAGACGCATTAGCTGTTATAAATCCTGAAAATGGAGCAGTTGAAGCCGTAATTAATTTATCTGGTTTAAGAAAATTAGCAAACGTTACAAAAGAAGATGTTTTAAACGGAATTGCATACAATCCTAAGACGAAGACCATTTTTGTTACAGGAAAAAATTGGGACAAATTATTTGAAATTAAAATTAAAGAATAGTTTCTTTAAAATCTATTTA
>CANEZU010000061.1 GCA_947444255.1 Flavobacteriaceae bacterium
CAAAACGCAAATAAGCTGGACCATGATGATCGGCTAAAGCGATAGTTGCTGCTTTGGTTTGATTGTGATCACAAGTATTGATTACAGTCATTCCTGGCAACATTTTCATTAATCCAATGTCTTCTAATATTTGGTGAGTTGCACCATCTTCACCTAAAGTTAATCCTGCGTGTGAAGCACAAATTTTTACGTTTTTCTCTGAATAGGCTACAGATTGACGAATTTGATCGTAAACTCTTCCTGTAGAAAAGTTAGCGAAAGTTCCTGTGAAAGGAATTTTTCCGCCAATAGTTAATCCAGCTGCAATTCCGATCATGTTGGCTTCAGCAATTCCAATTTGGAAAAAACGTTCTGGGTGATTTTTCTTGAAATCGTCAAATTTTAACGAACCAATTAAATCTGCACAAAGTGCCACTACGTTTTCATTTTTTTGACCTAATTCAGTCATTCCAATTCCGAAACCGGAACGAGTATCTTTACTTCCTGTATTTATATATTTTTTCATTTTTCTTTTAAAATTGAAACATTAAAAGATTTTAAAATTGAAAGATTTAGTAATGATTTAAAACCTGCAATCTAAAACCCCGCAATTTGATTTAGTAGTCGCTTTCGGCTTCTGTATAATTCTGACTTAAAGCATTTTCTAATTGTGCATCATTTGGCGCTTTTCCGTGCCATGCGTGACTGTACATCATATAATCTACTCCGTTACCCATTTCGGTATGCAGTAAAACACAAACTGGTTTTCCTTTTCCTGTTTTAGATTTTGCTTCGGTCATTCCGGCGATAATAGCTTCTATGTTGTTTCCTTCTTTGATATCGATAACATCCCAATCAAAAGCTTCGAATTTAGCACGAATACTTCCCATATAAAGAACTTCGTCAGTTGTTCCATCAATTTGTTTTCCGTTTAAATCTACAGTTGCAATCAAGTTGTCTACCTTTTTTGCAGACGCATACATAATCGCTTCCCAATTTTGACCTTCTTGCAATTCACCATCACCGTGTAGGGTAAAAACTAAATTCGAATCGTTATTTAATTTTTTGGCTTGAGCTGCACCAATGGCAACAGACAATCCTTGGCCTAAAGAGCCAGAAGCAATTCGCACACCCGGCAAGCCATCATGAGTGGTTGGATGTCCTTGTAATCTTGAATTGATTAGACGAAAAGTAGCTAATTCCGATACTGGAAAATAACCACTTCTTGCCAGAACGCTATAAAAAACTGGTGAAATATGACCGTTTGATAAGAAGAAAAGATCTTCTCCAGCTCCGTTCATGTCAAATCCTTCTTTTCTATCCATTATATTTTGGTATAATGTTACTAAGAATTCGGTGCAACCAAGTGAACCTCCGGGATGACCTGAATTAACAGCATGAACCATACGAAGAATGTCTCTTCTGACTTGGATAGTTAAATCGTTTAATTGTTGTGTGTTAGGCTTCATTTTGTTTGTAAAAGTTAAACTGTTGCAAAAGTAATTTTTATTTAGACTTAAGACCAACTATTTTTTGAATACTTATTAAGTTTTTGGATATAATTATTAAAAACAGATAGAAATGGGTTCAAAATTTCAAAATTATTCAATTAGGAGAAGTGAAAAAGAGAAGATTTTAAATATCTAAAATTAAAAAAGCCTGCTTTTAGCAGGCTTTAATTGAAATAAAAATAGTCATTTGGTTTCAAAATTTAATAACTATTTAATATTTGCTGCCGGTTTATTGATTGAATTTAATGCAATTCCGGTTAACTGCGCATCTGTTTTTTTCTCTTCATCCAGAGTCAGAGCCAGTAAATTTGCAGTTTTGTCTTCTCCGAGAGTTTTTGCAAAAGCATGTAAGGTGCCATAGGATGCAATTTCGTAGTGTTTTACTTTTTGTCCAGCCGCAATAATTCCAGCATCTCGAACCGCTCCGCTCTTTGTTTCATCCATTATGGAGTTACTTTCTTTAAGCAAACCTTCTATAGAATCATTTTTTTTAGCAGTTGGTTCCATACCAATTGTTTTAAAAATTTTCTCTAATCGGGAAACCTGTTCTTCAGTTTCGTTTAGGTGGTTTTTTAAAGCATTTGCCAGTTCAGGAGTTGATGCACTTTTGGCCATTTTAGGTAATGTTTTTGTCAATACTTTTTCGGCCCAATAGATATCTCTTAATCCATCTTCAAATAGGCCTCTTAAATTTTCTGTTGTTTTAGCCTCGGGTGTTGCTTGTTTTTTTTCTTTCGTTTCCATAGTGTTATTTTTAAATTATTAATTAATATAAAAAGAGGTTATTCAATTTTTTAGAATCACTTCTCTTTTCTTTAGATTCATTTTGAAAATCTACTTTTTTTATAAATACCATCTGTCAAGTCATGATTTATTAACAACTGACTTTTAGATTATCAAAATTAACAGTCGTTACTCCATTTGCATTTATAGTCATATGATAATCGATTTGGAATTTCAAATTAACTTCATTTCCTGGTGAAATCATCAATATCGTTAGTGTCCCTTTTGATTCTAACGGCCATCCAATTTCAAAAGTTCCATTATGGGTTTCATTGGAACTATAGCTTCCAATATATTCTTTACCAGTTTCTTCATCAAGTAGTCTGAAATCAGATAAATTAACATGACTAACATTTGTATACCTATTGTCGTTATACATAGTGGTAAAATTAATATGCGCTATTCCTTGTGTCATTCTATAATATTTGCCTGTACATTCATTGTATTGAACAAAAAGTGAATCGGCAATGTCAAATTTCATCTCGGTTTTATATACCTGCGCTGCTGATTTTGACCCGTTTTGTGAAACAGAAGTTGCTACAATTTGCGGACTAGTTTTTGGAATACTAGTTTTAGAGACAGCTAGCGGAATACTTTCACTATTTGAGCATCCAAATACAATAAATAATGACATCAAAATAATACTAATTTTTGCTTTCATAATACATTTTATTAAATTATTGTTCCTACTCTTTTAATGGATTTTCGGATGCCTCCCTAAATATTAATTATTACGTTCAACTTTATGTAGATATGATAAAATTGAAGCCTATAACACAATTTAAATGATAAAATTGACACCTTGAAATTACGATTTTAATTTCATAAGTTATTGTATAATAATTAGTTAAAAATAATTTTATTATTTAATTCACGTATTATATTTTTGAATATTGGATGTTTAGGAGTGTTGTTGATTTAAAAATGGATAGCGTAGAAAGCCCTTTTTTAAACAAAATTCAGCGTTTATTTTAATTAAAATAGACCCTGATTTTTATAATTTTTAAGGTTTAAAATTCATTTTAATAATTTTGATTTTTAAACGTTAAAGAATCCTTTTTTTTATAAAATAGAAGAAATTCAGACAAGAAAAGTTTGTGATTTATTGGAAAAATTGATGAAGTATAATTTGCATCCACTTATCCAATTTTTTTATTCTTTTTGTGCAATTAATGATAAATGGTATCGATCAAAGCAAATCGATTTGCTCAGATAGGAGTTTTATTAAATATTTCTCGGAATGGTGTACATCATTAAAAACTAAATAATTATTGCAACAATCAAAAAGACTAAAAGTGATCTGCAAAGATTTAAGGAGTTATGATAAAATAGTTATAAGGAATATTAGTATTTATCCGATTTTAGATAATAAGCTTAGGAAATTTTCGGTATTTTTTTACATGAAATAATCCAGTCCTAGTTTTTTTGTTTCAAAAATAGGATTCCTTTTTCGTTACCAAGGGGGCGAAAAGTTAAATAGTATTATAGTCGCAGGAGAGTAATTCTAAGTTTAAAACACATTATAAACTTAAAAAAAAGGGAAAATGTTGTTTTGAACATTTTCCCTTTTTTAAAATTATTTAGGATCTAAAGCTTCTCCTATTCTAAAAACTAAATCGAGAATATGGTATTTACTCATTCGGTCTGACATTCTGGGCGTAGCTGATTTTAATTCATTTCTTAAACTAGTAAGTTGACCTCTGGCGATAGAAGGTAAATCTGTTTGAGCCAGATTGACTTTTCTTGTTTTGAATCCGTAAGTCACACCAACAGGAACAGAACTTACACTTGCCGTGCCCGGTTTTAGTAGTTCAATTAGTTTGTCTACATATAATTTTTGGATGTTTCTTCGAAAGATATCAATTGAATTTTTATTTTTCAATTCTGAAAAAATTCCTTTATTCAAATCGTTCATTAATTCATCAACTGAATAATTGTCTTTACTTAATGAGGACGTTTCTAAAAGGCGCACCATTCTGTCTCCTGCTAACAAGCTATTTAGGGTAGCATCCTGCATTGCTTTTATTGCTTCTACTCCGTTTTCAGGATTGATTTTTGCAAGGACATCTTGATTTAATAACCACTTAGGAGTAGTGAATAATTGGGTGTTCAAGAAAGCTACCGCATCTTTTTGAATGCTTTTTGGAACTGCTTCAAATTGATTGCCTGTCATATCATAAGTTTTCGGATTATCATATATCCCACCAACATTTTTAGTAACATGGCCCATATATCTTCTAAACTGACCTGTAAGTGCACCATATAGCTCGTCTAATTCAGAGTAACTTTCGCCGTCCTCTTTAGACCATTCTAATAAATTAGGTAAAATTCTTTTTAGATTTTTAATTCCATATTCAGAAGCTCTCATGGCATTGTCACCAATATCTTCTGTTTGGTATCTTGGATCATAAGGACTTATTTCTGATCCAAACCATAAGCGACGGTTTTTGTATGCTTCCTTTGTCATTTCATTTAAAAATGCTTTCTCTTCGGCTTCTGTTTTAGTATCTTCAAAGTAGGAGTATCCCCATTTGATAGCCCATTTGTCATAGTCACCAATTCTAGGAAATAAACTAGTAACGCTATCTTCAGGTTGTGCAACATAATTAAAACGGGCATAATCCATAATAGACGAAGTATGGCCATTCTTATTTTGGTACTCTTTATCTCTTAATTTTTCAACTGGAGTAGCAGAACTGGCTCCCATATTATGACGCAATCCTAAAGTATGACCTACTTCATGGGAAGAAACAAAACGAATCAATTCGCCCATTAATTTATCATCGAATTTTTTAGATCTTGCCGCAGGATCAACAGCAGCAGTTTGGATCATATACCAGTTTCTTAAAAGACTCATGATATTATGATACCAACCAATATGGCTCTCCAAAATTTCACCACTTCTAGGATCATGAACATTTGGTCCGTACGCATTTTGAATATCAGCAGCGAAATATCTTAACACAGAGAAGCGAGCATCTTCCAAACTCATTGTTGGATCATTCTCGGGCCAATATTCTCCTCGTATTGCATTTTTCCAACCTGCATTTTCAAAGGCAACCTGCCAATCATTAATACCCTGCTTGATGTATTTTTTCCATTTTTCGGGTGTAGCTGGATCAATATAATAGACAATAGGTTTTAAAGGCTCAATCAATTCCCCATTTTTTTGTTTTTGAGCATCTTCAACAGATTTAGGTTCTAAACGCCATCTAACAGCAAACACTTTAGTATCTGACTTTTGGGATTCTTCTTCAAAAACATCAAACTGATTGGCAAAAAAACCAACACGAGCATCAAATGCTCTTTTACGCATGGGTGTTTTTGGCAACAAAATCATTGAAGTATTTATTTCGAGAGTTACAACTCCTGCATCTAAAGCGGAAGGTAAATCGACACCGATTTTTTTTGTCGGTGTCAAATCAATTTTTTGGGGAGTAGTAGTAAAAGTTTTTACACTTCTAATTTCTGTATTGATAGGAAAACTGCTTATTTTTGATATAAACGATTTGTCTTTTTGAAACTTATCAATGTTCAATAATTGTTTTTTAATTGGATCTAATGAAAAAGTTTGAACATCAGCATCGAATGTAGCGGATAAATCGACCACATAACCAGTAATCTTTCCGGATTCATCCTTATTGTAGGCGAGAACATCATAATTGCCAATGATGGGATCTGAAGTGGAGTTTTTTACGGCTTGTGCCATTGGTTTGTTTTCATCTGGAGACATAATTACGTAGGTAATTGATCTTAGAAGTATATTGTCGTTCAAACCTTTTTCCCATCTCACGACTTGTCTGTTAATTTCTTCTCCACCAAAAATGCCTCCTCCAGCGGGTGTTTTAGAATATCGGGTTATGGTCATCATTTCGCTTCCTAATAGAGAATCAGGGATTTCAAAAAGATATTTGTTTTTTATTTTATGAACATCAATTAGTCCTTTTTGAGTAACTGCACTAGTATCAATTACCTTTTTATAGGGTTTTGGTTCTTTTTTGGCATCAGCTGCTTTTGAGTCAACTGCAGTGACTTCATTATTATCTGCTTTTTTCTTTTTCTTACTTTGGGCAAATGTTCCCTGAACGGAAACAATAAACAGGAAAATAATAATTAGGGATAGTTTGTTTTTTAGCATTTTCGAGTTGGATTTTTCATTAAGGTTAAAGATTAGCTTTGGTAAAATAGTAGAATTGAATTCTCTTTTTTAGAACACGAATTCAAATCTATCGATATATTTTTAAAAATGGATATAAAACTGGAGAAACATAGAATAATTAACGTTTGAGTAAATATTAGATTTTACCTTTTTAAAGGTTTGTTTTTTAGCTTTAACTAACTAATAAAAATTAATGGATAAAGTATATTTCGTTTTCGGTATTAAAAAATTTAATTAGGATCGTTTTTTAATTTTAACACTAAAGAAACATCAGGATATTGCACAAGAAAACTTCTGTTTTAATTGTAGAATAATACAGATCAAATTTGGGTAAAAATATTTTACAGAACTATGGTTCTGCCTAAATCACAAACATTCATAAATTAAATTCTAATTCTTAAAACGGATATTCTAAATAAATTATCTTTGCCCACTGAAAAATGCATTATGAAGTTTGATTTATTAAAGAAAGACCCCTTATCAAAAGCTAGAGCCGGAACTATTACTACGGATCACGGTGTGATTGAAACTCCTATTTTTATGCCTGTTGGTACTGTAGCTTCGGTAAAAGGGGTTCATCAGAGGGAACTAAAAGAAGAAATAAACCCCGATATTATTTTAGGAAACACCTATCATTTGTATTTGCGTCCACAAACCCAAATTTTGGAAAAAGCGGGAGGTTTACACAAATTCATGAATTGGGATCGAAATATTTTGACTGATTCTGGAGGGTATCAAGTGTATTCTCTTTCGGCCAATAGAAAAATTAAAGAAGAAGGGGTAAAGTTCAAATCACATATTGATGGTTCCTATCATTTTTTTACGCCTGAAAATGTAATGGAAATTCAGCGTACTATTGGTGCGGATATCATCATGGCATTTGACGAATGTACGCCCTATCCTTGCGATTATCGGTATGCGCAAAAATCGATGAAAATGACACACCGATGGCTGGATCGATGCATCAGTCATTTGGATAATTTGCCCTATAAATATGGATATGAGCAAACTTTTTTTCCAATAGTTCAAGGAAGTACATACAAGGATTTAAGAATGCAATCGGCAGAATATATAGCCAATTCAGGACAACAGGGAAATGCCATTGGAGGATTATCCGTTGGGGAACCTGCTGAAGAAATGTATGCAATGACCGAAATCGTATGCGATATTTTACCTGAAGAAAAACCTCGATATTTGATGGGCGTTGGAACACCAATCAATATTTTAGAAAATATAGCGCTTGGGGTTGACATGTTTGACTGTGTAATGCCAACTCGAAATGCCAGAAACGGAATGTTATTTACAGCTCATGGAACGATAAATATCAAAAATAAAAAGTGGGAAGATGACTTTTCTCCATTGGATGAAATGGGAATTACTTTTGTGGATACCGAATATACTAAGGCTTATTTACGTCACCTTTTTGCGGCCAACGAATATTTAGGAAAACAAATTGCTACAATCCATAATCTAGGTTTTTATATGTGGTTGGTTCGTGAAGCGAGAAGTCATATATTAGCTGGCGATTTCAGAGTTTGGAAAGAAATGATGGTCAAACAAATGAGTCAAAGATTATAGATTTAGGTTGAGGTTTCGTGTTTTAATTAAAGCCAAATCATAAATATTCGAAAACAAATTATGTTAACAATTATAGACAAATACATCCTAAAAAGATATCTATCCACTTTTATAGTGATGTTATTGTTGTTTATACCTATTGGAATCGTAATTGATGTATCGGAAAAAATCAATAAATTGATTGAGAATAAGGTGCCTTTTTTACAAGTTGCCTTGTATTATCTCAATTTCACGATTTATTTTGCCAATTTGCTTTTTCCAATTTTCCTATTTTTATCTGTAATTTGGTTTACTTCAAAACTGGCTAAGAAGACTGAAGTTATTGCAATTTTAAGTTCTGGAATTTCTTTTAGTCGGTTTTTAAGACCCTTTATAATTGGTGCAACAATTGTTTCGGTTTTCGCTTTATTAATGGGGTTTTTTATAGTTCCTAAAGCAAGCGAAGGCTTTAATAATTTTAGATATACCTATTTATTAGGAAACGGAAATGTGAGTGCCCGACAGAGTTCGGATGTTTTTCGACAAATTAGCGCCGATGAATTTATGTATGTTAGTAATTTTAATACGATTTCGAAAACGGCTTTTAATTTTTCATTTGAGAAGTTCAAAGGAGAGCAGTTGAATTATAAAATTATGGCGGACCGGATTAAATGGAATCCCAAAGACAGCACCTATACTTTGTATGGCTATACCAAAAGAACGGTTGGTGCTCTAGGCGATAAAATTGAATCAGCAGATCAAAAAATTCTTAAATTTCCTTTTGAACTGGACGATTTAACTCCTGTTGTTTATATTGCAGAAACATTGTCACTTGGCGATTTAACCCAGTTTATTGATAAAGAACGCAGTCGCGGGTCTTCGAATATTAATGTTTATTTAGTTGTTTTATATAAGAAATACAGCATACCAATTTCAGCTTTTATTTTAACGATTATTGCCGTTGCTGTTTCAGCGATGAAACGTCGCGGGGGAATGGGAATGAATTTAGCAATTGGAATTCTTCTGGCTTTTAGTTTTGTTTTTTTTGATAAAATATTTGGCGTAATGGCTGAGAAATCGAGTTTTTCTCCTTTTATTGCAGTTTGGATACCTAATTTTATTTTCGGAATTCTAGCCATTTATCTCCTTCGAAATGCCAAAAGATAACTTACGTTCTTATTTACAACTTCACTTTATTGTTTTTATTTGGGGTTTTACAGCGGTTTTAGGCGCTTTAATTTCCTTAGATGCTTTGCCTTTGGTATGGTATCGAATGGGACTCGCTGCTGTTTTTATCTTCCTTTATATTTGGTACAAGAAAATTCCGTATAAAGTTTCTACGAAGACTTTGATTGGCTTTCTTTTAGCAGGATTAGTAATTGCATTGCATTGGCTCACTTTTTTCAAAGCCATTAAAGTATCAAATGTTTCGGTCACTTTGGCCTGCTTATCTACGGGGGCTTTTTTTACTTCCTTTTTAGAACCTTTAATTCGTGGAAAAAAGATTGTTTGGTATGAGGTTTTCTTCGGATTAATCGTAATATTTGGTTTGGGAATTATCTTTAAAGTAGAAGGGAATTATATTGAAGGGATACTGTTAGCGCTGAGTTCGGCTTTCCTTTCCGCCCTTTTTTCGGTTATTAATAGTAAATTTGCCAAAGAATATAATCCATCTATAATCTCCTTTTATGAAATTCTGGGAGGTGTTTTATTTCTATCGGTCTACCTTTTATTAAGTGGAAGTTTCGATGCTTCCTTTTTTAGAATTTCTTTTTCTGATTGGATGTATTTAGCAATTCTAAGTTCTTTTTGTACCGCTTATGCCTTTATTGCTTCAGTAAAAGTGATGCAATTTTTGAGTCCGTATACGGTTATGCTTACCATTAATTTAGAGCCTATTTATGGGATTATTCTTGCGGTATTAGTATTTGAAGAAAAGGAAAAAATGAGTCCTGGTTTTTATGTAGGCGCCTTAATTATACTATCTACCGTAATTTTGAATGGAGTTGTAAAACACTTCAAAAAATAATACACTCGCTTTATTTCTGATTTTTTATATTATAAAGAACGCGCATTGTTCTTTATAGCACCTAATTTGGTGCTGTTTTGAACTTAATAGAAAATATTTCTTTCGTTCCAATTATTAAATTTTATCTTTGCTCTCCAAACTTAAATTTAAACGCATCAATCTTATGGAATATTTAGATTTTGAGCTTCCTATAAAAGAACTGGAAGACCAGTTAGACAAATGTCAGGTAATAGGTCAGGAATCCAACGTAGACGTGTCTACAACTTGCAAACAAATTGAGAAAAAACTAGAAGAAACCAAACGAAAAATATATAAAAACCTCACTGCTTGGCAGAGGGTTCAATTATCACGTCATCCGAGTCGACCTTATACTATGGATCACGTTCGTGCCTTATGTGGCGAAACTTTTTTGGAATTATTTGGAGACCGAAATTTCAAAGATGACAAAGCGATGATTGGTGGTTTAGGAAAAATTGATGGTCAGTCTTTTATGATTGTGGGTCAACAAAAAGGTTTTAATACAAAAACCAGACAATTTCGGAATTTCGGAATGGCCAATCCTGAAGGATACAGAAAAGCCTTACGATTGATGAAAATGGCAGAAAAATTTGGTATACCTGTGCTGACATTAATAGATACTCCGGGAGCTTATCCAGGATTAGAAGCTGAGGAACGCGGACAAGGAGAAGCCATCGCCAGAAATATTTTTGAAATGATCCGTTTAAAAGTGCCAATCATAACCGTTATTGTTGGTGAAGGTGCTTCGGGAGGTGCTTTAGGAATTGGTGTTGGAGATCGAGTATTAATGATGGAAAATACCTGGTATTCTGTTATTTCTCCCGAATCTTGTTCTTCTATTTTATGGAAAAGCTGGGAATATAAAGAACAGGCAGCTGATGCTTTGAAATTGACCTCTGCCGATATGAAAAAACAAAAATTAGTGGATGATATAATACCGGAACCGCTTGGTGGTGCTCATTATGACAGAGCTACAGCTTTCGTAACGGTTAAACAATATATCACAAAAGCTTTTTCAGAATTAAAAGATTTATCAACAGAGGAATTAGTTGATCAAAGGATGGATAAGTACAGTAAAATGGGGGAATTTAAGGAATAAACCCCAAAAGGAGTATATTAATCCGAAGCCTTATAGCTTCGGATTTTTTTTTGGTTATCAACAAATATATTTTAGTTATAAACAATTATTTGTAACAAGTCGATAGTAAACTTTTTTATTTTTTTGTTACTTTCGCTACATGGAAAATTTCAGAAGCCTTAGTCCTACACGAGTAGATAAAACCACGATTATTAATCTAGAAAAAGGGAAATTACCTCCTCAGGTATTGGATTTAGAGGAGGCCGTTCTTGGCGCTATGATGATTGATAAAAAAGGGGTTGATGAGGTTATTGATATTCTACAGCCAGATGCTTTTTATAAAGAAGCTCACAAGCATATTTTTGAAGCTATCGTGCAATTGTTTACAGATACTCAACCAATTGACTTATTAACAGTTTCCGCTCAGTTAAAAAAGAATGCGAAATTAGATTTAGCAGGTGGAGATTTCTACTTAATTCAACTTACTCAAAAGATATCTTCTTCGGCTCACATTGAATTTCACTCCAGAATAATCTTACAAAAATATATACAGCGCAGTTTAATTCGGATTTCATCTGAAATTATTGAAGAATCTTATGATGAGACTACGGATGTTTTTGATTTATTAGACAAAGCGGAATCAAAATTATACGAAGTTACTCAAGGGAATATCAAACGTAGTTCGGAAACCGCTCAGAGTTTGGTAATCCAAGCCAAGAAACGAATTGAAGAGATTGCTGGAAAAGAAGGATTAAGCGGAATCGCTACTGGTTTTGATAAATTGGATAAAATTACTTCCGGTTGGCAGCCTAGTGATTTAATTATTATCGCGGCTAGACCAGGTATGGGAAAAACGGCTTTTGTATTATCGATGGCTCGAAATATAGCTATAGATTTTGGACATCCCGTGGCATTATTTTCCTTGGAGATGTCTTCCGTTCAGTTGATCACTCGTTTAATTTCATCAGAAACGGGTCTTTCCTCCGAAAAATTAAGAACGGGTAAATTAGAAAAACACGAATGGGAACAACTGAGTATCAAAGTTAAAAACTTGGAGAAAGCGCCTCTTTTTATTGATGATTCTCCTTCTCTTTCCATTTTTGATTTAAGAGCAAAAGCGCGACGTTTGGCTTCTCAACATGGAATTAAATTGATCATTGTTGATTATTTGCAACTGATGACAGCAGGTGGAAATGGAAAAGGTGGTGGAAACCGGGAGCAGGAAATTTCGACTATTTCCCGAAATTTAAAGGCATTGGCAAAGGAATTAGGAGTTCCGGTAATTGTATTA
>CANEZU010000062.1 GCA_947444255.1 Flavobacteriaceae bacterium
AGAGAACACTTCTAATTCAGATGATTCAGATGTAATGACAGCAGCCTTAATTTCAAATGGCGATACTATTGATATTCACCATGCTGGAACTGCAATGCGATTTCTAACTGCTTTTTTCTCCATTCAGGAAGGAAGAACAGTAACTTTGACTGGGTCTCCGCGGATGAAGGAACGTCCAATTCAGATTTTAGTTGAAGCTTTGAAGCAATTGGGAGCCAAAATAGAATATGTAGCAAATGAAGGTTTCCCTCCAATAAAAATTACGGGCCAAAAAATAACAAAGAATAAAGTATCTCTTCAGGCCAATGTGAGCAGTCAATATATTTCAGCACTTTTATTGATTGCTTCTAAATTGGAAAACGGATTGGAACTGACCTTAGAAGGCACGATTACTTCGGTTCCTTATATCCAAATGACTTTGGCTTTGCTCAAGGAAATTGATATTGAAACTTCTTTCGTTGGAAATCTAATTTGTGTAAAACCGAATACCAAAGTACTAAATCCAATAACATTGACTGTAGAATCCGATTGGAGTTCGGCTTCTTACTTTTATTCCATTGTGGCTTTGGCCAAAGAAGAAACAACAATAAAGTTGACGAGTTATACGGAAAATAGCTCACAGGGTGATTCTGCATTGGCGGAACTTTATTCGCGATTTGGAGTAGAATCTGTGTTTGAAGGAAATGAATTAAGCTTGAGAAAGTTGCCTGACTTTGAACTTGAAGCGGTACATTTCGATTTAAATAAAACACCGGATATTGCGCAAACAATTGTCGTAACTTGTTTTGCTTTGGGAATTCCTTGTCATTTGACTGGGCTTCATACTTTAAAAATTAAAGAAACCGACCGATTGGAAGCTTTAAATACTGAATTGACAAAACTTGGCGCTAATTTATCGATAACCGATGAAAGCCTGACGCTTTTGACCTCAAATCAAATGAATCCGAATATAAAAATAGCTACTTATAATGATCACAGAATGGCAATGGCTTTTGCGCCTTTAGCGATGAAAGTGCCTATTCTCATTGAGAATGCCGAGGTAGTTTCTAAATCGTATCCCGATTTTTGGAATGATCTTAAAAACATAGGTTTTGAAATTATAGAATAATTATAAGAGGTGAAATCTCTTATTTTATTAGCTCTGCCAAGTATGAATCTGCTAAGTTCATGCAATAGTGCTAAATAAACCTCAAAACACTTGACAAGGCCTATCTCACAATCGTATATTTGCACCCTAAATAAAACGAGAACATGAAATTATCACATTTCCAATTCAATTTACCCAAAGAACTTCTTGCGGAATATCCATCTGAGAATCGTGACGAAGCGCGTTTGATGGTAATTGATCGAAAAAAACAAACAATCGAGCACAAAACATTCAAAGATATTATTGATTATTTTGGTGATGGCGATGTTTTGGTTCTTAACAATACTAAAGTTTTTCCAGCACGTTTGTATGGAAACAAAGAAAAAACAGGAGCTAGAATTGAAGTTTTCTTATTAAGAGAATTGAATTCGGAGCAACGTCTTTGGGATGTTTTAGTAGATCCAGCACGAAAAATCAGAATTGGAAATAAATTGTATTTTGGAGATGACGATTCTTTAGTCGCTGAAGTAATTGACAATACCACTTCTAGAGGAAGAACTTTGCGTTTTCTTTATGACGGTTCTTATGAGGAATTTAGAAATAAATTAACTGAACTGGGTGAAACGCCAATTCCAAAATACATCAACCGGGAAGTAACTCCAGAAGATGCGGATCGTTACCAAACCATTTATGCCAAAGAAGAAGGCGCCGTAGCAGCTCCAACTGCAGGTTTGCATTTCTCAAAACACCTTTTGAAAAGATTAGAAATTAAAGGAGTTAAATTTGCTGAGGTCACACTTCATGTAGGGTTGGGGACTTTTAATCCAGTTGAAGTAGAAGATTTGTCAAAACATAAAATGGATTCCGAAGAATTGCGTGTTTCTCAAGAAGCCTGCGATATTGTGAATGCCGCAAAAATTAGAAAACAACGTATTTGCGCTGTAGGAACTACTTCTATGCGTGCTATAGAAAGCTCGGTTTCGTCGGCCAGAACCTTGAATCCTTTTGATGGTTGGACTAATAAATTCATTTTTCCTCCTCATGATTTCAGCGTAGCAAACTGTATGATTACTAATTTTCACACACCAAAATCGACTTTGTTGATGATGGTTTCTGCATTTTGTGGTCACGATTTAATCAAAAAAGCATACGAAGAAGCAATCAAAGAAGAATATAAATTCTATTCTTACGGAGACGCGATGTTGATCATCTAATCGAAATCCTATTTATTTAATATTAAAATCTCGTCCGCAATGGCGAGATTTTTTATTTGCATTCTATTCGTATAATTTTTTGGGCGTGACCACTCGCCCTGAAAAGTCAGGGCAAGCGGTCAGGCTATTCGCTGCAAGTCCTCGCAAAATTCTGCTGCGCTCCATTGTGCTGTGGGCTTTTCACTGCTATCCTTCACGCAAAACCGATAATCCAAATTGTCATTTCTAAAAAGTTAATCTGTTTCTTATCTTCAGCCTTTTTCACTATTTTTACAATTATAAATAGCAACAGATGACATTCGAAAATACGCCTGAATTCGCAAAACTACTTGATTCCCAAGATCCTCTTTATGCTTATCGCGACCAATTTATTTTTCCTAAAGTAAATAACAAAAAAGTGATTTATTTTACTGGAAATTCTTTAGGATTACAACCCTTACGAACTAAGAAATATGTAGACGAAGTTATGAATGACTGGGCAAATCTTGCTGTAGAAGGTCATTTTTATGCTGAAAAACCTTGGTGGGATTATCACGAACGATTAACTAATCCGCTAAGTAGAATAGTAGGAGCAAAGCCTTCCGAAGTTACCGTTATGAATACTTTGACCGTCAATCTTCACTTGCTGATGGTTTCTTTTTATAAACCAACTACCAAAAGATATAAAATTATTTGCGAAGCCAAAGCTTTTCCAAGTGATCAATATATGTTTCAGAGTCAGGTTCAATTTCACGGTTATGATGCTAGTGATGCGATTGTTGAAATCCAGCGAAGGGAAGGAGAACACAACATCCGTTTGGAGGATGTGTTGTCTAAAATTAAAGAAGTAGGTGATGAGCTGGCCTTGGTTTTAATAGGCGGTGTCAATTATTATACGGGCCAAGTTTTTGACATGAAAGCAATAACCGAAGCGGGTCATGATGCAGGCGCTTATGTAGGCTGGGATTTGGCGCATGCTGCCGGAAATATTAAGTTAGAGCTCCACGATTGGAATGTTGATTTTGCAGCTTGGTGCAGTTACAAATACATGAATTCAGGTCCTGGAAATGCTTCAGGTTGTTTTATTCATGAAATTCACCACAAAAATAAAGACTTGCCTCGATTCACAGGTTGGTGGGGACATAATAAGGAGCGTCGTTTCAAAATGGAACAAAAATTTGATCCTATTCCAAGTGCCGAAGGCTGGCAGATAAGTAATTTGCCCATCCTTTCACTTGCGCCATATTTGGCTTCCATAGAAATGTTTGACGAAATTGGAATGGATGCAATTATCGAAAAGCGAGATAAAATCACATCTTATCTTGAGTTCATTCTAAAAGCTATAAATGATGAAGTTCATACTGATTTTGAAATAATAACACCTGTTAATTTATCGGAACGCGCATCACAATTATCGGTGCTTCTTCATGGCGAAGGTCGCTCGTTATTTGATTATCTGATGAAAAATGGGGTAATAACAGATTGGCGAGAGCCTAATGTGATTCGATTGGCGCCAGTTCCTTTGTACTGTTCATATGAAGATATGTATAATTTTGGTCAAATTTTAAAACAAGGTATACTCACAAAATAAAATTTGAGAATTCACAAGGATATATAAATGGTTTAGAAGAATCCGATACTTCTAAACCATTTTTTAATTTACAATTAGGGTGTTGGTTCTAAAGTTGGAATATCTATAGCCTTTAATTCCTTTTCATAGCTTATCAATTGATGTAAAATGGACATTCTTCTACTTTCAAAATAAGGAATTCTGTTAAATAATGATTTGTAAAAGTAAATTCCGTTTAATAAGTTAGTTTTAAAGGCTTGTAGTTTTTTGATTTTTGATGCGTTTAAATCTTCACTTAGTTCTGTTATTTCATTCTGAAAATAATCCATATACATTTTTAATTCCTTTACAAATAAATTTGGACGATTCGTTATTCTTAGCACCGATGTCTTTCCATAGATATGTTGGACCATTTTTTGGAGCGAGACTTCTTGGTCAAAATAAGCCATGTTTGGTCCAGGGCAAATAATAACGCCTTGTGCCTGGCCTTTTATTTTAATGTCATTCTCTAAATAGGATGCATTGGCTAAGCCCACACAGAGACATGCTTTTTCAGTAATACTGCTTTTGAGTTTATTGTATTTTTCTAGAGATAAATCAGATACTTTAAGTTCTAATTCTTGTAGCTTTTGATCTTGAAACTTCTTTGAGGAAGAGCAAATTCCTTTCGGGTCGTATTCTTTACTTAGGGCTAGAAATCGTTTAGGACATGAACTTCCGGCCTTGCTTTCCTGTATCCGTTTTTGTTTAAAGAGTTCGTTAGTAGTTCCCTTTAAAGTGTTGAAAGGAATTCCTAAGGGAGAAATGTGACTCAGGTATAAATCGTTTTCTTTCGCATTTATCAATAATTTCCTTGTCGCACTATCTACAGAAGTGGCTTCTGGAACTAATAAAAAGGGTGTTCCCCAGCCAATAGAATCAAGATTATAGTGTTTTAATAGGAATTCGTGTTCTTCAGCAGTTCCCACACCACCTTGAACGGTAATTTTTAATTCTAATGGACTTTCGGGTACTTTGATTCCTTTTTGACTCAGTGCTTTTGTCATTAAATCGTGTGCAGAATTGACTAACTGCTCTTTTTTTTCTTTGAATTCCTCTAGGATTGGACCTAAAAGAAATCCTTCTGTAGCAAAGGCATGACCACCGCAATTTAAACCGGATTCAACTCGGTACTCTGAAACCCAAAGTCCTTTTTTGGCAAAGAAATTTCCTTGTATCATAGCAGAACGAAAATCACTAACCTTAAGAATAATCTTCTTGTTTAAAACGCCATCAGTGTCCGGAAAAAAGCAGGTAAAATTTTCAAAATAGCCAAATAATCTTGGATTCATTCCTGCCGAAAGCACTACGGAAGAATTTAAAGTACTATTTGCAAAACCCCGGAGAGCAGCGTGAGCATCATTAAATTCAATTTCAAGTTGTTCTTCTTTTATGAAATTATCTTTGTCAAGTTTAGTCATAATATTGACATCAATATCTCCAGGATGAAGATTATCTTCTAGGAACTGAACTATATTTTCTTTAAAGGTAATGCCTTCGGTTATTATATCGAAGAGTCCCTTTTTAATTTCTGATTTATTAGGTAACATGGAAATAAAATTTTCAAGAGCAGTTTTGCTTTCGGATAATTCCGTTTTAAAATTTTCGAACTTCTCTTTCACAATTTTATCGACTAAGTTTAAGTAGGATGTAATACGTTTTGCTCTATAATCTTGTATTTTTTGAGTTATCTCCTGATAGGGAATGTCGAATTTTTCACTGTAAAAAGCAGTCATCTTTTCTATAAGATCATCATCCATAATAGATATTACAGAGGCAATACCGTATTTTGCTACGCGAATAGGGCTGTCAATTGTATACGCCAGACCCATTACGGGAATATGGAAACTATGAATTGGTTTAGTACTTGTCATATTATTATAATTAATTTACAAATATCAGAAACGATATAAAACTAAATAATGATAATTATCATATTAGATTCTGTACTTTAAAGAGCTAAGTCAATAATTGATTTTTTTGATAAGATAATCGGCTATTTTTTTCAGATTATCCATTTTTCAGATTTTTCTTATTATCATTTCTTTAATTAGTAGTGTAAAAATTTTATACCCCCACAAAAAATAGGGGTATAAATCTAAAATATCATAAAAATTAACATTATGTTGCATTTTGTTTGGGGGTGTATATTCAAATTATATATTTTTACAAAAATTTAAAACTAAAAACAATGAGAAAAATTATTTTAAGTGTGATATTAATCACCATTTTGGTATTATCCATTTTTTCAATTTATTTATTTCCGGAGTCAACTGTTTTAGGACCACATATTGTTCCTTTAAAATTAGATACCGGTGATACTTCATGGATGATTGTTGCAACGGCCCTTGTGTTATTAATGACTCCAGGACTTGGATTTTTTTACGGAGGAATGGTAGGTAAAAAAAATGTAATTAGTACCGTTCTACAAAGTTTTATGGCCATGGTAATAGTTTCTGTACTTTGGGTTGTAGTTGGATTTGGACTTTGTTTTGGACCTACAATAGGAGGTTTTATTGGAGACCCTACTTCTAATTTCTTCTTTCAGGGGGTAAGTGCAAACACTGCTTGGGAATTAGCACCAACAATTCCAATGATTTTATTTGCTTTATTTCAAGCGAAATTCGCAATTATTACACCTGCTTTAATTACAGGAGCATTTGCAGAGCGTGTCCGTTTCTGGGCTTATTTGCTTTTCATGGTATTGTTTATATTATTTGTATACGCTCCATTGTGTCATATGACTTGGCATCCTGATGGAATTTTCTTCGGATGGGGAGTTTTAGATTTTGCAGGTGGTACAGTAGTACATATGAGTGCTGGTTGGGCTGCATTAGCCGGAGCTATTTTCTTAGGAAAAAGAAAAGTTCAAAAAGGAAATCCTGCTCGTGTTACCTATGTATTATTAGGAACAGGTTTACTATGGTTCGGATGGTTTGGTTTCAATGCGGGTTCTGCTGTTGGAGCAGGTAGTCTTGCTGCTCAAGCATTGGGAACTACTACTATTGCCGCTGCTTCTGCTGCTATGGCTTGGGTGTTTTTAGATAAAATTCTTGGACACAAACTTTCAGCAATGGGAGCTTGTATTGGAGCAGTTGTCGGTTTAGTTGCCATAACACCAGCTGCAGGTTTTGTATCAATCTCTTCTGCTATAGCAATCGGTGCAATTGGTGCAATTGTAAGTAACTTAGTTGTAAGTAAATTTCCTAAAGGTAAAATTGATGATGCTTTAGATGTGTTTGCTTGTCACGGAGTAGGAGGAATGGTAGGTATGTTGTTAACAGGTGTATTCGCTTCAAAATCAGTAAATTCAATTGTAGGAGATAATCAAGGTTTAATATACGGAGATCCTACTTTGTTCTTAATACAATTAAAAGCATTGGTACTTGTTTCAATATTTGCATTCTCTATGTCTTACTTCCTTTTCTTTATTGTGAATAAAATCACTCCACTAAGAGTAAGTGAAGAAAAAGAAGAATTAGGTTTGGATATTTCTCAACATGGTGAATATTTGTAAGTCACTAATATAAAATAGAATACTCCTTTTTTATTGGAATAAATTTTCTACTCCTAAATCAAATGGGAAATGGAACGGGAATTCTTATGAAAATTTATTCCAAGAAAAAGGAAAATAATACGATTAACTAACTCATAACTTTAAAACGTTTACTTTTTAATTTAATATCACAATTATGAAAAAAATCAACTTCAATAAAATAGCTTTAGCAATTAGTGGAATAGCTTTAATGTCTATTACTACTGTTTCAGCACAAGATGCTCCTGCACCAACTACTACTTTTGCAGGATCTCTAGATATGTATTATAAATATGATTTCTCTAAACATGACAATGGTAAAACTAGTTTTACAAATTCTCACAATTCATTTGAATTAGGTATGGCCTCTATCGAAGCCTCTCATAAATTAGGAAAAGCATCTGTTTTTGTTGATTTAGGTTTTGGAAGTAGAGCATCACAGTTTACCTATAATGATGCGGCTATTACTTTCATGATTAAACAAGCTTATGTGACCTATGATTTTAGTCCTAGTTTTAAAATTACTGCGGGTAGTTTTGGAACTCATATCGGATATGAGTTATTAGATGCTGTAGACAACAAAAATTACAGTATGTCATATGCATTTACTAACGGACCATTTTTTAATACAGGTGTTAAAGCACAATATACTTCAGGAAAATTTAGTATCATGGCTGGTGTAACGAATCCTACTGATTTTAAAACTGCAATTGCTGCAGGTTCTACACAAAAAACATTTATCGGTCAACTGGCTTATGTTGGAGAAACGGGAAGTGCTTACTTTAATTTAACATCTGGTAGCGCAAATCAAAACCCTTATTTACCAGTTAATCCAAATTTCAATACACTTAAAAACAAAACTCAATTTGATTTTGTAGGTTCTAAAAAATTGAGTGATTCGTTTTCTCTTGGTGTAAATGCAACTTATGCAATTGTAAAAGATGATTTAGATAGTGCTATGGATGGAAATTGGTATTCTTTAGTTGGTTATGCTAGTTATGCGGTAAAGAAAGATGTAACTTTAGCTTACAGAGTTGAATATTTTGATGATAAAGATGCAGTTCTAGGTATAGGAGCTAATGTTTTTGCAAATACTTTATCACTAAACTTTAAAGAAGGAAATTTTACTTTTATTCCTGAGATTAGAATAGACAGTGCTTCTCAAAATATATTTATGGGTACTGCTACTCCTAAAGGTTCTAGCACTTATGCCTTGATTGCTACGACTTATTCTTTTTAATTTTTAGTTTTTTTTTTGGATTAAAGGCTCAATTTATTGAGCCTTTAATTTTTAATAAAAGTCCCATTTATATAGAATTTATGTTTTTCATTAATTCGTAAGATCTTTCTTTAATGTTAGCTAGATCTTCGGGTTTCATTTTTTTTAATAAACTCATCATCATCGCCATTCGATGGTTTCCTTTAAAATATTCTTTTTTATCATCTAGAAAATTCCAATACAAAGTATTGAAAGGACAGGCATTGTCTCCTAATTTTTCTTTTACATTATAATGACATTTGACACAATTATTACTCATTTTATTAATGTAGCTGCCAGAGGAAACATAAGGTTTTGTAGCAATAATTCCTCCATCTGCATACTGACTCATGCCTCTAGTGTTTGGCATTTGAACCCATTCGATTGCGTCTATATAAACTCCCAAATACCAATTGTCAACTTCGTCAGGATGGGTTTGAGTTAGCAAAGCAAAATTCCCAATTACCATCAACCGCTGAATATGATGTGCATAGGCTTCGTCTAAACTTTGACCAATAGCGAGTTTCATACAATTCATTTTAGTATCTCCAGTCCAAAAGAAATTTGGTAATTTATTGAGATTTCCAAGCGCATTCATTTTTGCATAATCAGGCATTTCTTTCCAATAAATTCCTCTAATATACTCTCTCCATCCTAAAATTTGTCTCACAAATCCTTCCACTTGAGAGATGCTAATGTCTTCTTTATTGGAGTTATAATAATCTATTACAGTTTCAATTACTTCTTTTGGAGAAAGCATTTTTGTGTTCATTGCAAATGACAAACGAGAATGAAATAAGAATTTTTCATCAGTGTGCATCGTGTCTTCATAATCTCCGAAATGTTTTAATAAATGCTTACAGAAATAATCTACCAGTTCTAAACATTCGGTTCTTGAGGTTGGCCAGTTAAAATTCCTTGCATTAATAGTTCCAAAAGTAATTACTCCTGAATTTTTTATTTGTTCTGTTATTTCAGAAACATCCCTATTAAAATTCTTTTCTTTTGGAATCGGAACTTCTCCTTTATATTTTTTCCGATTGTCATGGTCAAAGTTCCATAATCCGCCTTCTGGTTGGGATCCAGACATTAATAAATGGTGTTTTTTACGCATATTGCGATAAAAAGTTTCCATCAGAAATGTTTTTTTTCCTTTAAAAAATTCTTTCAATTCTGTTCGACTACTGTAAAAATGTTCTGTATCAAAAACTTCAAAAGGAATTTCTAATGTTGCGACACTGTTTTTTAATTGTATATCTAATCGATATTCATCGGGCATTAAGTATTCAAATTTTTCGATTTCAAATTCTGCTATGCAAGTTGTGATAATTTTTTCGAGATTATTACTGTTTGTGAGGTCATCGATTGTTAAATAATGGACCTTATGACCTAAAGATTCCAGTGATTTGGAAAAATTTCGCATCGAAAGAAAAAAGGCAACCACTTTCTGAATATGATGTTTAACATAGTCTGTTTCCTGTTTCATTTCGGCCATTAGGTACACCGTGTTCTTATCTATTTCTTTAAACCAAGAGTGTTCTAAATTCAATTGATCTCCTAAAATAAGTCTCATTTTTTTCATTTATAATAATTTTGAATTAAGCCATATTTTTTGAAATTCATTTTTAGAATCATACATTTCGGCTTGGCGCTTTATATTGAATTTCCGATTTCTAGGATCATTTCCAACCCCTGAATTATAAATCCAATTTCCATAATTGCTGTGCACATCATAATCGATCAGCATACTTTCAAAATAAGCAGCACCTTTTCTCCAATCTTGTTCCCATTCTTTAGCCCAATAACTCGCCACATTTTGACGACCGCGATTGCTCATCCAGCCCGTTTGTTGTAATTCGATCATATTTGCATTAACAAAATTCTCCGGAGTATCGCCGTTTTTCCATTGGCTAAAAGCCTTTTCATTATTTTTCCAATGATAATTAGCATTTAAAATTCCTTCAATTTTAAATATTTTATTTCCATGTTTTAGGGAAATATATTTGAAATAATCACGCCACATCAATTCGAAAATCAGCCAATACGTATCTTCGTTTTTTGTTATTTCTTTTTCGTATTTCATGATGTTCCAATAAATCGTTCGAGCCGAAATACTTCCGTTTGCCAGCCAAGCGGATAACTTGGAACTGTAGTCAAGGCCAATTAAACCATTTCTAGTTTTTTTGTAAGTACTTAATTGATGCTTTTTCCAAAAATAGGATTCAATACGAGCCAAAGCTTGATTTTCTCCTCCTTTGAAAGGAAAAGCAGATTGATTGTGGATTAGAAAATCTTCAAATCCTAAATCTATTAAACTAGGAATAACTGTAGAGTTTACTGCCAAATTTTCAATAGGTTTGGCTTCTATTTTAACGCATGGATCTACTTTTGTTGATTTCTCAAGTTCTTTTCTAAAAACGGTAAAAACTTCAGGAATAGTTTCTAAATCCGAATACGGAATGTCATCAGGATGAAATAGAAATTGATCGTAAGTTTCGATCCAATTTAAATTTGGAAGACTTAGTTTGAGTGTTTGAGTGTCTTGAAATTCCTCTTGCGTCCATTCTTTTTGACAAAATATAGTTGCTATTTGTTCCTCGGAAACCAATTTTGAAATAGCATTAATTGGCGAATCGTAAAAGACAAATAAAGAAATGTTTAGTTGTTCTAAATTTGATTTTAGCTCGGTTATTGTTTCTAATAAAAACTTTGCTCTAAATTTTTCTGTTTTCTTAAATCCATAATCAGTAATTTCAAATTGCCTTGGAACTATGCAATAAACGGCAATTAATTTACCTGGATTCTTGCTGGCTTTCAACAAAGAATGGTTGTCCTGAACTCTTAAATCATTTCGAAACCAAACTAAATTATTCATTTTGTGATTTATTTCTTCTGCATTTCTCACTGCAATATTTTACATCCTCCCAATTTTTCTCCCACTTTTTTCTCCAGTTGAATGACAATCCGCAAGTAGTGCAAATTTTGGAGGGTAGATTAGCCTTTTTGTGGGCCATTATATCGGAAATGATTTTGTTTCTAAGTCAGGTCTTGCATATTGAAAGCGGTCTATCAGTTTAGGTAAACAATAGCCATCTAAACCATTTATTGCAATTACGTTCGCTCGGTCTAATTGCAACCAGCCATCATTATGTTGTAATTTTTCGTCAAAAAAGATTTCTTCGATAGAAGCTATTAAATGAATAGTGTCGTTCTCGGCAATTGGGTATTCGTTTAGATATTTACAGTATAATTGTACGGGACTTCCTTTTGCAAATGGAATTGCTATTCCATCTTTGTATTCTTCTTCCAAATTCGTTTTGTCGAATTCAGATATTTCAGGACCGTAATTTGCAGACGAATGATGTGCATCGGCAATCATATCAGAAACAATATGATTTACTGTGAAATAGCCTGTCTCTTTAATGTTTTTGTACGTATCTCTAATTACTGTAGTAGGGCGAACGATTAAACCCAATAAAGCGGGCTCGCTTCCCAAATGGGTGATACTGCTAAAAACAGCTATATTAGACACGCCATCAATTGATTTAGTCGCTACAAGATTTGCCGATTTGTAGCCTGTACACGAATTAATTAAATTTAAGCGTTCTACCTTTTCCATTTGTGATATTGCAGCTTTA
>CANEZU010000063.1 GCA_947444255.1 Flavobacteriaceae bacterium
GAGGCTTATATGATGCGAACTGCTAATTCCGGTACTTTTAAGTATCCAAACATTAGCCATTCCTCCTCGGCCGGAAGATTAAGTGCAAACGCGAAAACAACTGCACCAGCGGTACTATTGGCAAGTACGAAATATCCAAATTCGATGAATCTGATCGCCCAAGTAGAAGGAGACAATCAAACCAGCCAAAATAAACTACGCGCTTATGTAGGCGAGGAATTGCGAGCGGAAGCCAATCCGGTCTACAATCCAAATACTAAAAAACAGTCCTATTTTCTTAGTATATATGGCGAGAAATCAACAGAAAATATTCGTTTTGAATTCGTAGATGCGCTACAAAATCAATCTCTTGCAATCAACGAAAGCGCCATATTTAATTCTGATACGGTCTTGGGGAATACTCGGAATCCGCAATTACTAACCCTAAAACAAGATCTGAGTACGGAGAAAACAGTGTTGGCTTATCCAAATCCTTTCTCCAATAACTTGAAAATGAAATTGTATCAAGAGCATAAAATAAGACAAATCATTCTTTTTGATTTGCTGGGCCATCAATTAATGGAACGCGCAGTAGAATCTAAGGAACTGGAATTGGACTTTGATTTGCAAAACTTAGCCTCCGGAATTTATATGATTTCATCCTATGATGCCTCTGGCAGCTTATTGCAAACCCAACGAATCCTTAAATTGTAGTACGGTATTTATTTAAAATAAAATGAAAAAAATAATTATAACTCTTTTACAGCTGCTTTGTTTTACGCTAATTCAGGCGCAGGCTCCCACTTCTTGGACCGTAAACCCCGCTGATTATAGTAATTCTATGGTTTTTACCGCAGTACTTAACATCGAATCGGTAGAATCTCGAAACCCCGAAGACCTAGTTGTGGCTTTTATCGGGAATGAAGTTAGAGGAATTGCTGCTCCAAACACCTACTTAAGTTCAAAAGACCGCTATGTTGCCAATTTGATTGTCTACAGCAACCAATCTAGTGGAAGCATCACTTTTAAAGTATACAACAAGACAAGCAATACGGTTTCTGATGCTGTAAATGAGCCGGTAGCATTTGTTGCCGATGCCCGTATTGGACTCTTTGACAATCCTTTTATCATTAAAAACAATGCAATTCCTACCGACCTGAATTTGTCTGCAACTAAGATCGATGAGGCAAAACCCGCGGGAACACTCATTGGAATACTCTCTGCCGTAGATGCCGATAGTGCCGATAATCATACCTATAGTTTCCTTGATGGCACTGGTTTTGCTGACAACGCCTTTTTCGAAATTAGAAATAACGGCCTCTATTCGAAGCAATTTTTTGTTTTCAACGAAAAAAGTAGCTATACCATTCAAATTCAAGCGGAAGATTCTAGAAAAGGAAAAATCGCAAAGTCATTTCTGATACATATTAATGATGTGCTAATAGAAAATTCAATTCCAACTGAACTGAATTTATCTGCAGCCTCGATTGACGAAAACAAAGCTGCCGGAACTTTAATCGGAACGCTCTCGGTGATAGATGCTGATAGCGCCGATACCCACTCCTACAGTCTTTTAGAGGGCGCCGGATTTGCAGACAACGCTTCTTTCGAAATTAGAACAAACGAACTCTATTCAAAAGAAGTCTTTAAGTTCAAAGCGAAAAGCACCTATACCATACAAATCCAAGCGGAAGATGCTGGACATGGGAAAATCGCAAAGTCATTTGCCATTACAATCAATGACAAAGTAGATGAAGTGCTGGCTTTCAACAACCTAATTACACCAAATGGAGATGGCTACAATGATGTGCTAACCATCAATAATTTACAAGATCTCGAAGAAGGGCTATTAACGATTTACAACAACAACGGCCAATTGGTTTACAGTACCAATAAATACCAAAATGATTGGGGTTCCGCTGATATTCCTTCGGGTGTATATTATTTGTACTTCAAAGTAAAAGATAGGGACGACAAAGAATTTGTCTACAAAGAAGTACTGAGAATAATCAATAATTAGATAAAAAAGCCGCTATTTAAACTACCCTATTAATCGTATTTAAATGAAAAATAATTATAAAACGCTAACACTCCTTTTTGGATTTTTCCTTTTATTTGGAGCTACTGCCCATGCTCAATATCCTTTATCAAACCGACTTTTTCATCAAAATAAGTTTGGCATAAATGCAGCCTATGCCGGCGAATTAGAAAATACTCGATTAACATTAGTGGGGAACTTTGCCTCCAGTCAATTAGCGGATGCCGCTAGCTATTGGCAACAACTGACCCTGGATCTACCTTTAAAATCAAACCTTTCTACCGGTACCCGAATTTCGAATAAAACGGAAGGCTTTCTTTCGCAACAGATTATCGAACAGGCCCTGGCTTACAAAATTCATTTTTCCAAAGATCAAAGCCTCAGTTTTGGAATCAGTTTTGGAATCAGTAGACAATCTATCGACAATAAAAACAGGTTTTACTCCAATGAATACGTAAACCCGAATGACCCGATTTTCAATACCGATTTATTAACTCAAAATAATTTGCGCATCGAGATCGGAGCGGTTTACAAACAACGGGAATTCGAAATGGCATTGGCCATGCCTTCTATTGTTCAGAATAAAAATACCTATCGTGGTCTTACGGCTTACATCGGTTATAATTTTTATTCGATGGGAGTCTGGAAACTAACACCTTCGGTTTTAATGATGAAAACTTATTTCAATAATTATGAAATTACCACAGGTCTAAATATTGAGTACGACAAAAAAACTTGGATCAAGTTGAGTTACATCAATAGCGACCAACTTTCTACAGGGGTCGGAATTCAAATTAGCAAATTAGGTTTGGCCTATAATTACCTGCTACCACTCGACTCCAATTATTCGACCCTTCAAAATAAATACCACCAAATAGCACTCTACTATAATTTTTAAACGGCTAAATTAATTACCAAAGCACAAAAAAACATTTCATGCCTTTGTGTTCAAAAGACACATTATTTCCTATATTTGGAATAGATTTTTTCGTACATAACAAAAATAAATACGGAAATACAGACTATTTAACGTCAAACCGAATAAACGAATAAACCAAAGACATGAACAAACAATTACTCCTTCCTACTATAATCGCTTTATTCGCGGCTCAAATCCAGGCCCAACAAAAATGGATAGAAACACCTAAGGGCACACATTCAATCATTGAAAACAAAGGAGGGCAAACCTTGGGATATTCCCCTAATTCTGGTGTTAAAATAATACATGCCGACGGTTTTGCTTTTAAAGACCTCAACAAAAATGGAGTCTTAGACACCTATGAAGATTGGAGAAAACCAGTTGCCGAACGCGCCAAAGATTTAGCGTCTAAAATGACTGTGGAGCAAATAGCAGGTCTAATGCTATACAGCCGCCATCAGGCGATTCCTGCTCAAGAAGCGGGCATGTTCGCTGGCACTTATAAAGGACAGCCTTTTTCAAAAACTGAAGCAAAACCCTCTGATTTATCCGATCAGCAAATTGCCTTTCTGACCAAAGACAACCTGCGCCATGTACTCATGACTTCCATAAAAAGTCCCACAGTGGCAGCTGAATGGAACAATAATATTCAGGCTTTAGTCGAAGGAATTGGCATGGGAATTCCATCCAATAATAGTTCCGACCCAAGAAATGGAGCCAATAAAGATTCCGAATACAATGCCGGATCGGGGGGTTCCATTTCACAATGGCCGGAAGAACTGGGATTAGCCGCTACTTTTGACCCAACTATTACCGAAAAATTTGCAACGATTGCCGCCCGGGAATACCGCGCACTCGGAATAACAACCGCCTTATCACCACAGATCGATTTAGCTACAGAACCCCGTTGGAATCGCTTCGTTGGTACTTTTGGCGAAGACCCCGAATTAGCAACCGCAATGGCCAGAGCTTATGTAGATGGTTTTCAAACTTCCCCTAAAGCCATTCAAGCCTATCAGGATTGGGGAAATCAAAGTGTCAACGCCATGGTAAAACACTGGCCTAGCGGAGGCCCGGAAGAAGGCGGTCGCGATGCCCATTTTGCCTATGGTAAATTTGCGGTTTATCCCGCTAATAATTTTCAAACCCACCTGAAAACTTTTCTAAAAGGGGCTTTCCAATTGAATGGGAAAACCAAAAAAGCTTCGGCTGTAATGCCCTATTACACCGTTTCTTACAATCAGGATACCAAATACGGAGAGAATGTAGGCAATGGTTTTAGCAAATATATCATTACCGATTTACTTCGAAACAAATACGGCTATGACGGAGTTGTTTGTACCGACTGGTTGATTACGGCTAACGAAGGGGCGACTCCCGATGTTTTTGCCGGTAAATCATGGGGTGTTGAAAAACAATCAATTGCCGAAAGACATTATAAAGTAATGATGGCTGGAGTAGATCAATTTGGGGGAAATAATGATATTAATCCGGTACTGGAAGCCTATCAAATGGGCGTAAAAGACTTGGGGGAATCCGCCATGCGAAATCGTTTTGAAAAGTCTGCCGTGCGATTACTTCTCAATATTTTCAGAGTTGGTTTATTCGAAAATTCCTATTTGGATGCCGAAGAAACCAAAGCTATTGTAGGAAAACCCGAATATATGAAAGCCGGTTATGAAGCCCAATTAAAGTCGATTGTCCTGCTTAAAAATCAAAATAAAACGCTGCCAATAGCCAAAGGTAAAACGGTCTATGTTCCAAAAAGGATTACGCCTGCAGGGATCAACTTTTTTGGCCAGCCTTCAACCGAAAAAATAGAATATCCGGTCAATTTAGAATCCCTAAAAAAATACTATACCCTTACGGATGATCCTACGAAAGCCGATTTTGCTATCGTGTTTATAAAAAGTCCTATCAGTGGCGGTTATAGCAAAGCCGATAGAGAAGCCGGCGGGAATGGTTATGTTCCCATTAGTTTACAATTAAAAGACTACACCGCAACTGCCGCCCGTGCACAAAGTATTGCCGCCGGAGATCCTGTTGTGGATCCAACAATTAGCAACCGATCCTACCTAAATAAAACATCGAAATCCAATTCCTATCCCGATTTAAATACGATTCTGGACACCAAGAAAGCCATGAAAGACAAACCGGTTATTGTAGCGGTTAGCATTACTAATCCGATGGTTTTTGGAGAGTTCGAAAAAGACGCCGATGCTATAGTAGGCGAATTTGGCGTGCAACTCGATGCGGTGCTGGATATCATTTCGGGTAAAACGGAACCTTCGGCCCTCCTGCCTCTGCAAATGCCAATAGACATGAACACCGTCGAAAAACAATTCGAAGATCTCCAACACGACATGATTCCCTACAAGGATCACAACGGAAATACCTACGATTTTGGCTTCGGTCTAAACTGGAAAGGAATAATCAAAGATTCCCGTACCCTAAAATATACCGGCAAGAACTAAAATTAAAGGAACAAACATTTATAAAATAATTTACCGCAAAGGCACCAATTAAATATAAAATAATTGGTGCCTTTGCCGTTGTTGTTTTTTTAATCTAACCTTTTCTAACCCCTTTCTAACCCTTTTTCTAAACTTTTCTAACCTTTTCCAACCTTTTTCAACCCTTTTCAACCCTTTTCTAAAACAGAATATTTAATTTTGAACTAACCAACAAACCAAAACCATGAAAAATAAAATACTCCTTACCGCTTTATTCGTTTTTCTGGCTTCACACATCCATGCCCAACAAAAATGGACCGAAACACCAAAAGGTTTTTATACTCTTGTTGAAAATCAAAAAGGACTAACCCTAGGCTACTCGCCAAATTCAGGAGTTAAAATAATTCAGGCAGACGGTTTTGCTTTTAAAGACCTCAACAAAAATGGCGCCTTAGATATTTATGAAGATTGGAGAATGCCCGTAGCCGATCGTGCCAAAGATCTGGCCGCTAAAATGACCGTGGAACAAATTGCTGGCCTAATGCTATTCAGTAGATATAGAACTATTCCAGCAAAAGGAAAGGGTGATTCTAACGAAAAGTATAATGGGAAACCCTATTCGGTAAGTGGTGCAAAACCATCTGATTTATCCGATGAACAAATTAAATCCCTTACCAAAGACCATTTACGCCATCTGCTGCTCACCGCGGTCGAAAGCCCTATTGTATCAGCAACTTTAAATAATAACATCCAAGCCTTAGTCGAAGGCCTCGGAATGGGAATACCCGCAAATAATGGATCTGATATCAGAAATCTAGCCAGTATTAGCAACCAAAACAATCCTGCTTCCGAAGGTTCTCTATCGCTATGGCCATTCGAATTAGGATTAGCAGCCACTTTTGACCCTACAATTACCGAACAATTTGGCGCTATTGCTGCAAGAGAATACAGAGCAATGGGAATTACAACTATTCTATCTCCTCAAGTTGACTTGGCTACTGAGCCACGATGGAATCGTATAGCAGGAACTTTTGGCGAAGACCCCGAATTAGCAACCGACATGGCAAGGGCCTATGTTGACGGTCTTCAAACTTCTACCAATCCTATAGAGAGTTATGAAGGTTGGGGCATTCAAAGTGTAAATGCCATGGTGAAACACTGGCCCAGCGCCGGTCCCGAAGAAGGGGGGCGTGATGCGCATTTTGCTTGTGGCAAATTTACAGTCTATCCAGGGAACAATTTCGATATGCATTTGAAACCCTTCACCGAAGGCGCTTTCAAATTAAAAGGGAAAACCAAAAAAGCAGCTGCGGTCATGCCTTATTATACTATTTCGTTTAACCAAGATACTTTAAATGGGGAGAACCTAGGAAATGCCTTTAGCAAATACATTATTAGCGATTTGCTGAGAAACAAATACGATTATGAGGGCGTCGTTTGTACCGATTGGATAATTACCGCTGATGAAGGTCCTACGCCCTATGCTTTTGCTGGTAAATGCTGGGGGCTTGAAAAATCGAGTGTAGCCGAAAGACACTATAAAGCGATTATGGCGGGTGTCGATCTCTTTGGTGGAAATGTCGATCTCAATCCCGTACTGCAAGCCTATCAAATGGGGGTGACAGAAATGGGAGAACCGGCCATGCGCAAACGCTTTGAGCAATCGGCCCTGCGCTTGCTATTGAATATTTTCAGACTGGGATTATTCGAAAATCCCTATCGGGATATCAAAGAAACCCAAGCTATTGTAGGAAACCCCGAATACAAAAAAGCCGGATACGAAGCGCAACTAAAGTCGATTGTACTGCTTAAAAATCAAAAGAAAACGCTGCCGATTGCCCAAGGAAAAACAGTCTATATTCCAAAAAGAATAACTCCTGCTGGCCTTAACTTCTTTGGCCTGCCCACAGCGGAGACTATCGAATACCCGGTCGATTTAGAAATAGTACGAAAATACTATACTCTGACCGAAGACCCTGCTAAATCCGATTTTGCCATCGTATTTATCAAAAGCCCTTCGAGTGTTAGCTATAGCAAAGCCGATAGAGAAGCGGGAGGAAATGGGTATATGCCCATTAGTTTGCAATTAAAAGACTATACCGCAACCGAAGCTCGTGCCCAAAGTATTGCCGCCGGAGATCCTGTCGTAGACCCAACAATCACAAACCGTTCCTACCGAAATAAAACATCAAAATCCAATTCCTATCCCGATTTAAATACGATACTCGAGACCAGGAAAGCCATGAAAGGCAAACCCCTTATTATTGCAGTAAGCATATCCAATCCAATGGTTTTTGCAGAAATTGAAAAAGACGCAGAGGCTATCGTGGCCGAATTTGGCGTGCAACCCGATGCACTCCTAGATATTATCTCTGGCAAATCAGAACCTTCAGCCCTATTGCCAATACAAATGCCAATAGACATGACTACCGTTGAAAAACAATTCGAAGATGTCCCATTCGACATGATTCCCTATAAGGATCATAATGGGAATACCTATGATTTTGGTTTCGGACTAAACTGGAGCGGTACCATCGAAGATGCCAGAACCACGAAATACACCCGTAAAAACTAATCCAATCTAAACAACTTTCTATCCTTTTCTAACCTCTAATCTTTCCTAACCCCTTTCTAACAAATTTGTCTTTTACGGATTAGAATCCGTAAAAGTTGCTGTTTTTAAGGATTAGAATCCGTAAAAGTTGTATTTTTGCTCTTTGTTAGCTACTATTATGATAGAAAGAGTACTCGAAAAATTAGTAAAAAGTAAACTCCACACCGGAAAAGCCATAGTTCTTCTGGGTGCAAGGCAAGTTGGAAAAACCACTTTGTTAAAAGTTGTCCCAGCTCACCGGTCTTGACGCAAAAACAGTAGAAAAGTATATTGTAATATTAGAGCAAACCTTTATTGTTTTTAGATTAGGTTCCTTTAGCAGAAACCTTCGTTCCGAATTCAAATGGAATCCTGATGCTAAACATAAAATACCCAAACTTTTTCTAGAAACCTATCCCGGAACCGTATTTAAAGTGATCCATAAGGATAATTTAGAAGATTTTTTGTTATAAAAATCCATCAACAACACCCAAAACCCACTTTCCTAACCTAAAATACACTACTATTGTAAAAACCATTTTTTTGGCCCTGTAGTTCAACGGATAGAATGGGAGTTTCCTAAACTTTTGATCCAAGTTCGATTCTTGGCAGGGTCACAAGAAAAACAAAAATCCTGAGAATATAGACTATCAGCATTTCTTGATGGTTCGAAAATCCTTTCGAGATTTTTTTGCTTTTAACAAAGTCAATATTTGTGGAAATTTCGGTTCTAACTCCGTCAAGGATCTTCAATTTCTAAACCTAAGTTTTTGTTATAATTTAGAGAGGTGTTATCCCGCTTAACTTTGCACTACTTTTTGTTTACATATCCCACTGTAACAAGCAAAATAAAACACACCCAATTTTACATCTAAAAACGGAAAAACGAGAACTTAAAATAATATGGTCAAATGGATTGATTTGAATATTAGTTTGTGGTTTAATTTCAATTTAAATATTTAAGCTGTATTTCCACTATACATAAAGCATCATTATTTAAACCAATCCTTGATGATTCCATAGATCAAAATACTTTCCTTTTTGTTGTAATAATGCCTTGTGATTTCCAGACTCCACAATGGCTCCATTTTCCATGACCAAAATAGTATTTGCATTAGCTATGGTACTCAATCGATGGGCTATGACAATAACTGTTTTTCCTTGAGATTTAAAATTATCAATCACTTCTTTTACAACGCGTTCCGAATTAGTATCTAAAGAAGATGTGGCTTCATCCATTAATAGCACTTCTGGATTCTTATATAAGGCCCTAGCTATAGCAATTCGTTGTTTTTGACCGCCGGAGAGCATGGCGCCATTTTCACCAATTTGGGTATCAAAACCATTTGGTAATTTTTCAACAAACTCGGTAATTCCCAATTTTTTTGATAAATCTAAAATGCGTTGTATATCAGGAAATGAATCCCCTAAAGCTATATTTTCTATTATATTTCCTGAAAATAGATTAAGCTGTTGCGGTATTACACCAATACAATTGCGAAGACTTTGATAGTGAATAAATTGGGAATCATACTCTCCAATATAAATTTTACCTTCTTTTATGGGATATAAATTTTGCAATAATGAGATCAAGGTAGTTTTGCCGCTACCGCTTTCGCCAACAATAGCTGTGGTTTCATTCTTTTTGAAAACAGCATTAAAATTTTTGAAAACTTCGGTTCGCGAGCCATAACGGAACGTTACATTTTCGAATTTTATATCTCCTATGTTTTCCCTTAGTAATTCGACTTTGTTTTCTGTTTCTTCCCGTTCTAAATCCATTATCTCAAAAAGCCTATCGGCAGCTATAAGTGCGTTTTGGGCGGTTTTGTTCATTCCAATTAAAGAAGCAACAGGAGAAGTGAAATACCCAATTAAAGCATAAAAGGAAAATAATTCTCCTGGAGTTATCGCTCTGTCAATGACATAACCCGAACCAATCCACATTAGAATAACGGTAAAAATGGAGGCTAGAAATTGGGTTGAAGTTCCCGCAAAGATGCTGTTCAAGCCTGATTTGTAGGAAGTAAATAAAAGTTTTACAAATTTATTTTCTGTTTTAAGATTTGAAAATTCTTCAACTCCAAATTCTTTTACGGTTCTGATATGCGTAACACTTTCAACCAACTGAGTTTGTAATTCGGCTGCATTTTCCATGATTTGCCTTTCTACTTTTTTATTAAACTTATTTAAAATAAAATAAATAGCTCCATAAAACGGGATCACCAATAGAATCACCAAGGCTAATTTCCAATAATAGGTAAACATTAAAGTGAAGGAAAAAACAACAATGAAGCTATTGACAATCATTTCAATTGCCACTTCATTGATGAAAGATCTAATTTTTACGGCATCGCCAATGCGGGATGTGATTTCCCCCACTTGCATAGTATCAAAAAAACGTTGAGGTAGATGAAGTAAGTGCTTGTAGTATCCCAAAATCAATTTGGCATCAATCAACTGTCCCGTTTTCATGACAAAAACACTTTTTTTAGAACCGATATAGGCCTGAAGTATAATGATTCCTAGCATGGAAACACTTAGCAGATTCAGTAAATTCCTATTGCCATCTACTAAAACATAATCGGTAATTTTTTGGATATAAATTGACATTGCTAAACCTAAAACGGTAAAAAGAATTGCACCCACTAGAGCCTGAACTAAAATGGTTTTGTGCGGTTGTACCAAATGCCAAAAGCGTTTTGAAGGAGAAACTTTTTCGTTGTATTGCTTGAAATCGTCATTGGGCGCAAAAAGAATCAATACCCCAGTCCATATTTTTTGAAATTCTTCAAAAGTGTAGGTCTGCATTTTCCCGAAAGCAGGATCCATTGCTGTAATCTTTGATTGGCTTTCGACCTTTGACTTTTCCACTTTGTAGATCACTATATAATGGTGTAATTGTTCTTTGACCACTACATGAGCAATTGCAGGGAGTGGAATTTTATCAATAGCATCCATGCCACCTTTGACGCCTTTAGCAGAAAAACCCATTTTTTCGGCAGCTTCAATTATCCCCAAAACGTTAGTACCTCGTTTGTCGGTATTGGCATATTGTCGAATTCTGGCTATGGGGAGATTAACTTTGTAATGATTTCCAATAGATGCGAGACAAGCTGCACCACAATCTTTAATATCATGTTGTTTTATTTTTATTGAGGCCATTAGACGGAAATTGATAAGAGATGAAGGTCAAAAGATTTTCTCTGAATTAAATTTTTTTTTTTTGCATATTCGATTATCCCATTTGGGGTTATGGGGTTAGTTGTTTTGGATTTAGCCAATCATCTACTTTGTCAAACAATAAATCAAATAAACTTCTTCTCGTAATGATATAGCGTGTGGTGAGAGTCATTCCTTTTGTGATTTGTGTTTTGTAACCGGATTGCAATTCCATCGCGGTAGAATTTAGAGCACATCGAACTTTAAAAAAAGCTTGTTCTCCTTGAATAGTAATATTACGGTCAATATCGATTACTTTTCCTTCGAGTAAACCCCATTGATTGTAGTTGAAAGCATCCAATTGGAATTTTACTTTTTGGTTGTTCTGTATCAATCCAATATCGTTAGGTGAAACGGTACTTTCTACAATCAATTGATCGACTGCCGAAATAGTGGCTATGGGTTGAGAGGCATTTAGGAAAGACCCTATTAGTATGCCTGAGAAATTTTCTATGGTACCGGATAAAGGAGCCGTAATAAAATAATTATTGGATTCAATACTTATTTTTTGGAGGGTTCCGTTTAGGTTTTTAAGTTGTTCTTCAAGTTCTCTTTTTTTATTTTGCCAAAGGCTTCGTTGGTTTTTCTCGAATCCAGAAAGTGCTTGTTTTGCAAAAGTATAATCAAAACTGAATTTTTCAAATTCCATTCGGGCAATTACATCCTTATCATACAAGAGCTTATTACGATCATAGCCTATTTTTGCTAGGTCAATTTTGCTTTGTAATTCGCCACATTTGTTCTCAAAACTATTCCATTCCTGCTGCATTAGAGGGGTTTTAAGAGCATTATTTTTGTTTAAAACAACAAGCGATAAGTCATGGATCTGGTCAAGAACAAGTGATTTAACCTCCTGATTAGTTGTTTTCTCGGTATCAAGGTTGTCCTGGATGATTTGAACGAGTGTATCTCCCTTTTGGACTACAAGATTGTTTTTGAGATTTACATAGGTCACTTTACCATTGACTAAACTGCTAAGGGGAACATTATCTGTGGTAGAGCGAA
>CANEZU010000064.1 GCA_947444255.1 Flavobacteriaceae bacterium
AATCGGCCAAACCATTAAATGGATCGGAAAGCTGACCAAAATCACTTGCATTCAAGGAGAGTGCTAGTGCATTGATTGTGAAATCACGACGGTTCTGATCTTCCTCTAGTGTGCCGTTTTCAACAACAGGATTGCGACTCTCAAAATGATAACTCTCCTTTCGGGCACCTACAAATTCAATTTCGGTATCCTCAAAACGCAACATAGCAGTTCCATAAGTTTTAAAAACCTGAACTTTGGGTTGTTTTGGCAGTAATTGAGATACTTTTAAAGCCAAATCAATTCCGCTACCTACAGCAACGATATCTATATCTTTTTTGAAATCCCGATTTAAAAGTAAATCCCGAACAAAGCCACCTATCACGTAACTATCGATTCGAAGTTCTTGAGATGCTTTCGAAATCACTTCGAATATTGGGTTTTCTAAAGCAAAGCTGTAGTTTTTTTTTATTGTAGCCACTGATTCACAGATTTTACTTTTATTATTTAATGATTCTTTTATACTCAAGTGAGGTTTTATTGAAGTTTGCTAAAATTGCAAGTCTATGACCAGATACGTGTAAATAGTTAAGGCATTGTGAAATGTGTTTTTCATCTAATGATTCGGTCGATTTTATTTCAATAATAATTTTATCTAGAACTACAAAATCAGCATAAAATTTATGATTCAGTATTATATCTTTATAACGAACTGAATACTCTTTTTCCCTGTCAAAAGAAAAATTAATCTTTTTTAGCTCATATTCAAAAGCATCTTTATAAACAATCTCGGAGAAACCTTTCCCAAGATTTTTGTGAACTTCTATCAAAGCACCAATAATTTTATAAGTATCCTCTTCATATAAATAGTTTGACATCTTATTATTATTTTAAAATCAGTGAATCTGTGGCTAAAAAATATAGCGAAATCCTATTTTCTAATCACCTTTACCTGCGAATCATTCGTCAATTTTATAATTGTAGAAGGCTTTCCCGCGATTTTATCGCGCTGCAAATTTACAACATAGTCTACACCTTTTATAATTTCAGGACTAATATCTTTAAATGCAATTGGTGTTGGTTCTCCCGATAAATTGGCAGATGTCGATACTAATGGTTTTCGCATTCTTTCCATCAATTTGAAACAGAAAGGTTCTTTAACAATTCGGATTCCTAAGGTGTTATCAGTGGCAATTAGATTGGGAGCTACATTCCGAGGGTTGTCCAGTATAATCGTTGTTGGGTTCTCCGATAAATCCATGATTTGCCAGGCAACCTCCGGAATTTCCTTGAATACATTATACATCATTTTTTCACCATTCATCAATACTATCATGCTTTGTGTTTCGGCACGTTTTTTAAGTTGGTATATTTTTGCAACGGCCTCCGGATTTGTAGCATCACAGCCTATTCCCCATACAGTATCGGTTGGATAAAGTATAATTCCCCCGTTTTGAATTATCTCAAAAGCATTTTGAATTTCTTGATTCATTAGAATTTTAGGTATTAATAAATAACTTTCTATTTTTGTATCAGAAAATTATTTACAAAGATAGCAATAATGATAAAAATTAAAAAAATTGCAATTCTTACTACTCACTCTTTTGGATATATAAATTTCCTGATCGAGGAGTTAGAACGAATGGAAGGTGTTGATTTAAAGTTCATTAATATTGATGCTATTCCCTTCAAATACTCCAATTTCTTTTCGAGAATTCTTAATTTTTTTCTCAAAATCCTCTTTTTGCCGAGTTTAAAAGATAGAAACAAAACGGTTTTTATAAAAAACGCCCTTCAATCACAGCGTTTATATGATCAAATATTAATTATTAGACCCGATAAACTGGAAAGAAAGTCATTGTATTTTTTAAGACAGAATTCTGTTCGGATGATCACCTATTTATTTGATGGTATCGAAAATTTCAAAGATCAGAAAAAAACGCTTTCTTATTTTGATACGGTTTATAGCTACGATAAAGTTGATGTCGAAAACTATAAATTTGAATTCATAACCAATTACATTTATGATACTCAAATTGAAAAAGTACCTATTACTTCAACCGTTTTTAATATCACTTCCTTTGATGCTCGATTTCCTTTTTTAGAGAAACTGGCTACATATTTTTCTGTAAATAAAATTTCTTTTCATTTTATTGTTAAAAAAGATAAAATGTTCGAACATGATACGATTGAAATTATCCAAAATTATCTTTCGATTGCCGATGTTAAAAAGAAAATGGCTTGCTCTTCGGTATTAGTGGACATTCAAAAAGAAAATCAACAGGGTTTGAGTTTTAGAATTTTTGAGGCATTGGGTTACCAAAAAAAGATAATAACCAACAATCAGGATGTTGTAAATTATGACTTTTATAATCCGAATAACATTTATGTAATTTCAGAAACAAATTATACAATTCCATTCTCCTTTTTTGATTCGGAATACCTAGAAATTGACCCTTTAATTAGAAATAAATACACCTTGAAGTCCTGGATTTCTAAAGTTTTTTTAATCGATTAGATTACCTGTTTTCGCTATTTATATATAGTTTCTGAATTTTCATCTTAGGTTTTGTTTAATATTTTTAATTTAAATAAACACTATGTTTATAAATGATATATTTGTTTATAAAACAATTAAAATGAGACTAATACATTTTACAGCGTCAAAAGTTTGGAGAGGACACGAGCAAATGATAATTGATATCTTTGAATCCTTAAGAGATAATACTCTTGTCGCAAACCAATTGATTATATGTCCACTAGATTCCGAAATATATAAAGTAGCTACCCAAAGAAATTTACAGCTTATTTCTTTTGATTTTAAATCAGAATATGATTTCAAATTTGCCAAAAAATACAAAGAAATTGTAGAGGCTTATGGCGCCGATATTATTATGCTTCACAATAGTAAAGCTCATACAATTAGCGTTTTGTCAGCATTATTTTATGGTTTAAAAGTTCCAATGGTCTTGTCTAGAACATTGATAAAAAATATTGGAACTAACTTTTTTAGAAAATATAAATACAATTATAAAGGAATTAAAAAGATCATTTGTATATCTCAGCCAGTAGTAGAGATGCTTAAATCTTCCATAAAGTATCCTGAAAAAATGGTCGTTATAGGCAGTGTGGTTGATACTGAAAAGTTTGTTAATCATACTAAAAATGGCTTTCTTCACAAAGAGTTTAATATTCCATCTGATTTTAAGATTATAGGAAATGTATCCGCATTTTCTAAAGTAAAAGATCATTATACTTGGGTTGATTCTGTTGCTGAGCTACACAAAAGAGGATTGAAAGCAAAGTATATTTTAATTGGGGAGGGTTCATTAGAACCAGCCATAAAAAAGTATGTGCGCTCTAAAGGTTTGGAAAATGAAATTATTTTCGCCGGTTTTAGAAACGATATTCAGAAATGTCTTCCCGAATTCGATTTATTTTTGTTTACTTCTAAATGTGAAGCAACAGGAGGAGTTATACTAGAAAGTTATGCGTCTAATGTGCCCGTTATTGCTGCCAGAGCGGGTGGAGTGCCTACCGTTTTAATAGATAACGAAACAGGTTTCTTAGCAGACGTAGGCTGTCCAATGGATTTTGCAGACAAAACCGAACGTTTATTTAATGACATCGATTTACAAACTAAATTTATTAAAAATGGTTTCGATTTTTTAATGACTACTTCAACAAGACTAATAATTGGATCCCAAATAGTAACAGTTCTCAACGAGGTTGTTTTGGGTAATATAATTTAAATAGTTTTAATTTTTCTCTTATGATTTACTTTGCTTTGTTGCTTTTAATAGGTTTTTTACTGTTCCTTAATTCTCAATTTAAAATTTTGTACGCTTCTAAAAACAAACTTAGGATTTTGGAATATCATTCTATTTCCATAGATGGCTTTCAGGATCAAATAACAATTCGAAAAGATCAAATAGTGGAGCAATTTGAATACCTAAAAAATAATAAGTACAGAACCCTATGGTTGTCGGAGGTTGAAGACTTTAAAAACAAAGGGATTAGTCTACCACCTAAATCTATAGTACTCACTTTTGATGATGGTTTTCTTGACAATTACACTCAACTATTTCCTTTGTTAAAACAGTATCAATTTAAGGCAATTTGCTTTATGGTGTTGGGTAAAATAGGCCAAAAAGTAGATTGGAATGGAAAATACATAAATGACAATATGGTTTTGATGAACAAACAGCAATTAATTGAAATTGGTTCTCATATCGAATTAGGCTTCCACACTTTTAAACATGATAATTATACCGAAATTAGTTATGATGAAATTGAAAATGACCTTCAACTTTGCCAGGAACTAATTAAAAAGGAGAACTTGAATGTTTTTCCTGCCTTGGCCTATACTTATGGTGCTTACTATAGGAAAAAGGACCCAAATCAAAAACAATTCTTTGAATTATTAGCGAGACAAGGCATTAAATATGGTTTACGCATCGGAAATAGAATTAATATTTTCCCTTTTAAAAACACCTACGAAATTCAACGAATTGATATAAGAGGCGCTGACAGTATAAATACCTTTAAAAGAAAAGTTATTTTAGGGAGAACGAAACTATTTTAAGCATCAATTTTAGAATATTTTCCATTTTGAAACAGTATGGAGAATTTAGTTCAAGTCCCACTTTAAATTACATAATGAAGGGTTTTAAATAAAATTTCATATTTCTGTCTCTATTTTTTTCTTGTTATAATTGATAGCAGTTAATTCGATGTATTTGTAGGTGAGTTGGCTTATGAAAATTAATGGAATTACACACAATGCAATAATGCCCCAATATTCGAATTCTGTTAATTCGGATGCGTTCTGGAAACCTATTATATAGCGAAAAACTACAAATAGAATGACACCATGAATTAGATAAACACTATAGGTAATCTGACCGAATTTTCTTGAAAAAATACTTGAAAAAAGACCGAAAAATGAATTTCCGGATGCTATCAAAATAAATACAATAGAAGATATTATTATTGGTATCGGTTTTCTTCCACTGTCAAAATTGAGAATTAATAAGATCAATAAAATAATACCAATTAAGCTAAATACTTTTTGTTTTAAGCGCTTTTCTAGTTTCAATTTATGAATTATAACGGCACTTATTATTCCGCCAACGAAAGGCATAAAATTTCTAAGAGAAGATTGATTGATGGCTAGTATGATTAAAAAAATAAAAGTAAATAGAACAATAGTTTTTAATTTTACTTTTAATTTAAAAAATAGGGCGAAAATAGGTAATAAAAAATAAAACATCCATTCATAAGGCAATGTCCAGGAAACAGCTGAAAAAATAATAAATGTATTTTTAATGCCATTGATATCTGTAGATCCGTTTACACTAAAAAAAAGCCACGATAGGATACTTTTAAAACAGTTAAAACTACTGTCTTTTTGTTCGAAATTTGTCTCAAAAAGAACTATAATGAAAACAATAACTATAGTAGTTAAATACATAGGAAACATCCTGAAAAAACGAGATTGGATATATTTATTCCAGTTAAAATCATTTGTTTTATGTTCTATAATTTTGGTTATAAATAAAAAAGCAGTAATTATAAAAAATAAAGTGACACTAGTTTGACCAAAAAGATTAAATAAATTTGATTTAGGTTCCTCCCAATGTTTGGTTTTTATAAATTCATGCCAAATATAACTATGATGTAAAAAAACAAAGAAAGCAAGATAGCCGCGCATTCCATCAATCTCTGGATATTTTACAGGGGAAATATTTAACCTAATAATTTTATTAGTTGCATATACAGTTAATGTCATAACTGAAAAAACAAGCAGTAAATATAAATAAATCATATTAATTTTTTAATCAAAGTTTAATAAATTATAAAAGCCCTAAAATATAATTCTTCAAACTTCTTTTTGCTTCTACACTTTTTTTTTCTTTAAAGGACGACCGTTTTTTGTTTCTTTTTTAATGATTTAGATAAAGGAGCACCACAAAGTAATAAATAAAATAAAGACCAATTTTTAGGTTTTAAAATACTACTAAAAAAATATTTAGTAATTAAAAATAGAGATACTGTAGCATAACCGATGAATCCGTAATGTTTCCGAATCACATATAACAAAGATATTTTTAATTCTTTCTTTATAGCGATCGACTTTTCGGTGCTTGCTCCATGAAAATGAATAAATTCTGCTTCCGGAATCAAATAAGCAAATTTTCCTTTTTTTGATAATCGAATACACAAATCGGTTTCTTCATAATATAAAAATATATTGGTATCAAAACCGCCTACATCTGCGAAATCAGAAGAGCGAACGAACATAAAACTACCGGGGATAAAATCAGCTCGAATGGGATTCGCATACTTTTTTTTCCGTTTAGGATGTTTTTTTGGATCGATAAATTCTAAGAAATTCCGACCAATAATTTCTCTTGTTGGAGAGGCAAAATGGTCTAGTGAAATCATGAAATCGCCATTCTCTTTATAAGCCTGAGCTCCTGCAATTCCTATAGAAGTATTTTTTTCTAATGCATTTTTCAATAGGGAAAGACAGTCGTTTTTTAGAAGAGTGTCGTTATTGAGAAAAGCCAAATAATGGGAGCTGGCAAATTGAACGCCATACATATTTCCACCTCCAAAACCCGAATTAATGGGGTTTCTGTGAAGTTCTAAATTTGGAATATTGCTGGTGTCACAAAATTGTTTCAGTTTGTCATAATCCTCTTTTTCTGAACAGTTATCAGTGATAATTATTTGATAATTTAGTGTGCTAGAAGTTTTTTCAAGAATGGAGCGCACACAATGAATACTATGTGTGCTGGAATTATAATTGATTAAAATTACGGCTATATCAAATTTCATAAATATTGACTTATTCCTTTTGGGATGTATACTAATTTATTTTCGTTAGTTTGTCTCTCTATTTCAATATTAATATCAAACAGTGATTTAGATTGTTCTTTATGAAAAATATGATACACAATTCCTGAAAATTTTAACCTAAGTCCTTTGATACCAATGTTATGCATGCGTTGAATCATTTCAGAATCATCAATTCCCCATCCAACTAATTCTTCATTAAAGCCGTTAATTTTAATAAAATCGGTGCGCCAAAAAGACATGTTACAGCCTCTAAGTTTTGGGGATCTTTTATTTACAGCTTGTACAAATGACATCAAGAAAGGAATTCGAAGTGTTCGACCTCTTTTTTTAATCCCTTTGGAAAAAAAATTAAATTGGAATTGTTTTTTTGAAAATAAAGCACCTAAAATATTCTCTTGTATGTTTACTCTGGATCCAAATAGGTACTGTCCTTTTTTAGCAAAGCGCAGGTGATCTTCAATAAAATATTTGTTCATGATGATATCACCGTCAATTTCGATAATATAATCTTGCGTTGATGCCGCAATCGCCTGATTCATAATTGCTGGCTTTCTATTGTTCACGTCTTCCTGCCAAATATGAATTAGAGGTATGGGAAATTTCTGCTGAAATAATTGGATCAAATTTCGGGTCTCTTCCCTTGAACCATCATCGGCAATAATGACCTCATTGGGTAAGACACTCTGATTCAGGATGCTTAATAATAATAATTCTAAAGCTTCGGGCCAATTATAGGTAGGTGTAACTAAAGAACACGAAAGGGGTTTTTTCATAGTCAAAATATAACGTGGCAATTTAATATATTTTTTTATATTTGTGTTAAATATTCTTCTTTTATAGGAAGGTTTTATTAAGCTAACCCCAGAAATTAGTATGAAATATTACGAAAATAAGCCCTCCGGTTACTATGATAATGTTCGTTTGGAAATGTTAAAATACCTACCCTCTCAAGCTAAGAAAGTATTGGACATCGGTTGTGGTAATGGAGCTTTTGCTTCTTTAGTCAAACAAAAAAATGATGCGGAAGTTTGGGGGATAGAGTTAATGGAAGAGGAAGCTAAAGTAGCTGTATCTGTCTTAGATAAAGTTTTCATTGGTGTGTGTGAAAAATATATTGAGGACCTTCCTGAGAATTATTTTGATGTGATTTACATGAATGATGTTTTAGAACATTTGGCTGATCCATATTCCGTTTTAGAAATTTTAAAATCTAAACTAGCTCCAAAAGGGGTTCTTATTAGTTCAATTCCAAACGTAAGGTTTTTTAGGACTTTTTCTAAAGTTTTATTTTCTAAAGATTGGAAATATGAAGAATATGGAGTAATGGATAAAACTCATTTGCGTTTTTTTACCGGTAAAAGTATCAAACGAATGTATGAGGATTTAGGATATTCAATTATAACACACGAGGGAATAAATGTTACAAAATCTTTAAAACCTATTCTTTTCAATATTCTTTTTCTCTTTACACAAATGGACATTCGTAATGTACAGTATGCTACTGTGGCTTCCGTAAAATAAACAAATACAATGTTAAAAACTTTTACTAAGGATACTAATTTCAAGGAAGAGGAGATTATTGACGCTATAAATAATTTTAATTCCAAAGGAATTCTTTTTGGAGACGGCAATAGAAATAAAATCAAAATTTTTGATTTTGAAGCAGTGCAAATTAATGTCAAATCCTTTAAAATTCCGCATTTCGTAAATAAAATAGTTTATAAATTTTTCAGAAAATCAAAGGCCAGACGCTCTTTCGAATTCGCTACAACCTTGCTTGAAAAAAATATAGGAACACCTCAGCCCATCGCTTTTTTTGAAAACTACAATTGGTTTGGTTTAGCCGATAGCTATTATGTTAGTGAACACTTGGATTCGGATTTAACTTTCAGGGAATTAGTAGAAATTCCAAATTTTCCGGATCATGCTACTATTCTTACTCAGTTCGTAGGATTTTCTTTCGACTTGCACGAAAAAGGAATTGAATTCCTAGATCATTCTCCTGGAAATACACTCATCAAAAAAGGAGCTGAAAATAAATACAATTTCTTTTTGGTCGACTTAAACCGAATGAGTTTTCATGCCGAAATGGATTTTGATAGGAGAATGAAAAATCTATCACGACTTAGCCCTAAAAAGGATATGATTGCTTTTATGAGTGCTGAATATTCAAAGTTATATCATTTTAAAACAGAAGCGGAAATATTTCAAAAAATGTGGTTTTACACCAGTCAATTTCAAGTAAATTATCAAAAAAAGATTGAATTGAAAAAACTTTTAAAGTTTTGGAAGTAAACCAGTATTTGAAATTTTATTTTTTAATTCTCTAAAACGAACCCAAACACTAAGGGCATTCAAATAACAGATTATGATCCCTTTTCGACCATCTAATATTCCAAGTCGAATAAAATACTGATATAAAAAAGTATAGCAGGGATGCAAATAAAGATGAAGGAAATTCGGCTTGGTGTTTTTTAAATAAGCTTCTTCAGCTTTAAATTTACCATAACAAATCATTTTGTTTTTGTAGGACTGATAATCGGAAAATGAAAAATGAATCAGTTTGTTTTTGAGTTTCCCAATAGTCCCATTGACAGTAAGTTTTTCATGCACCAGCCGTTCAGTAACATATCGGGCTTTGTCTTTTTTGAATAATCGAAATATTTTATCGGTTTGCCAACCACTAAAATTTAGTTTCACATTTTTAAACATAAAAGTTCTGTAGAACAAATAGGCGCTGGAACTGTTTTTATTTAGTACTGTTTCGATTATTTCTGCCTTGAGTTCTGGAGTAATGAGTTCATCAGCATCTAAAAATAAAATCCAGGGATTGCTGGCGCAATCTATAGCAAAATTCCTTTGGGAACTATAATCAACAAAGGGATGTTGTATTAATTTTGCTCTCTTATTACCTCTAATTATACTTTCAGTTTTATCAGAACTGTAGGAATCTACAACGATAATTTCGTCAGCAAAATCTAGATTTTCTAATACTTTTTCAATATGTTTTTCTTCATTATAGGTGATAATTAATGCACTCAAAGGAAGTTTTACTGGAATTATTTCCGGAAAATTTAATGAAGAGGTACAGTTTAAATTTTGTTGAAGAAAACGAGTTAATTCAGCTGTAAATAATTCGGGTTTGAAATGAGAATACAATTCAGGAGTTTTTATTTTCAGTTCCTTTTCAGAAAAATTCTCAAATAATTCGGGAGAAAAGTCTATTAAATGTACTGAATAATGATGGACTCCATCTTCAAATGTAGACCAGATTTTCTTTTCTATCCAAGGGGAAAAAATTATGAAGGAAGGTTTATTTAATGCTTTTGCTATATTTATAGCCCCGCCATCATTCCCAATAATGAGATCGCATGCATTCATTATAGCAATAAAACCCCTCAAGTCAGATCCTAACAAATTAAATTTAATTTTTTCTTGGGTGTTTTTAGAACAGGAATCAAAAACTGTTGTAGCCTCTAATAATTGTTTGGGAAAATAATTAAAAAGAATAGTTGCTTCAAATTGATCGGCGATGTGATCAATCAGAACCGACATGTATTCTAAAGGATAGGTTTTTAAATTATCACTACCCAAAAGACTAATCATTATGGTTTTTTGGTCCTTAAAAATCCCGAAGGATTCTAAAAGTTCTGCTGCAGCTTTTTTCTCTTCCTTACTCAAAAAAAGCTTTGGATAAGGATCAAGCTTGATCGCTAAATTTAAAGGTTTTAATAAAGAAAGTCTCCTTTCTATGGCCAATCCCATATTAGTATCCGGGAACTTAGCAAAGGGAATATTATCGGTATAAAGAAAATTTCGTGCCTGCTTTTTATAAGAAATACGTTTTTCGGCACCACTTATCAATACAAAAAGCCAACTTTCAAGTTTGGAATAAGCATCGATTAATAAATCGTATTTTTCCCTCCGAATTTCGAAAGCCAATTTTAAAGTTTCAACGGTGCTTTTTCGGTGTTTGTCTGTAAATAAAATAAGATTATCAATTGACTTATTTCCTTCCAATACCGGAATCGTAGTTTCATAAACCAAATAATCAATTTGTGCATCAGGATAAGCAGTTCGCAGATTGTTGCAAATGATACTTGTTGCAAGAACATCGCCAATCATCTTTTGTTGAATTACCAATATTTTCATTGCCTGCTTTTTTTCAATACACAAATTGATTTTTGAAATTGTTTCTTATACCGCTACGTCATATTCACGTAAAGCATTGTTTAAGGAAGTTTTTAAATCGGTCGAAGGTTTACGTGTTCCAATGATTAATGCACATGGAACCTGGAAATCTCCTGCGGCGAATTTTTTTGTGTAACTTCCTGGTATTACTACTGAACGAGCTGGAACATAACCTTTTCGTTCTACTGGAGTTTCACCAGTAACATCAATAATTTTAGTTGAGGCTGTCAAACATACATTAGCACCTAGAACGGCTTCTTTCCCAATATGTACGCCTTCTACTACAATACAACGACTTCCTATGAAAGCACCGTCTTCAATGATTACCGGAGCTGCTTGCAAAGGTTCTAAAACTCCGCCAATTCCTACTCCGCCACTTAAATGTACATTTTTGCCTATTTGTGCACAACTTCCAACAGTCGCCCAAGTGTCAACCATGGTTCCTTCGTCAACATAAGCGCCAATGTTTACATAACTTGGCATCAATATAACTCCGGATGAAATATAAGCTCCGTAACGGGCTACAGCATTTGGTACTACACGAATTCCTTTCTCAGCATAGCCCGTTTTTAACAACATTTTATCGTGGTATTCGAAAATACCGGAATGTAAAGTTTCCATTTTTTGGATTGGAAAATACATAACTACAGCTTTTTTAACCCATTCGTTAACTTGCCAACCATCTCCAACGGGTTCTGCAACGCGTAATTTTCCCGTATCTAATAATTCAATTACGGCTCTAATTGCGTCTGTTGTAATTGTTTCTTTCAATAATTCTCGGTTTTCCCAAGCTTGCTCTATAATTGTTTGTGTTTCTTTCATGAAAATTTTAATTTCAGCAAATATAGGTTTTTTAACGAATAGCCAAAAGTCAATTTGAATTGAAAATTTATATATTTGTATTTAATTAGATTATAGAAAGACCTGATTCTAACGGAATTTAAATCCCTTAAACCTTTAATCTACTAATGCTAATTTTATATTACTTTCGAATACATGCCTAGAATTCTCGCTATTGATTACGGACTTAAACGCAC
>CANEZU010000065.1 GCA_947444255.1 Flavobacteriaceae bacterium
GGCCACCCATTTTGCTGGTTCCCAATATTGTACCTGAGAATCGTGCAAACCGGTTGAAATATACATATTGGGATAGGCCTGAGCGCTTACATTATCATAAGGAGAATAGGACTTCATGTATTTGTAATATTTTTTAACATTTGGATTTCCCCATTCGTCATATTCGCCTGTAGTCAAAGGAATCGTATCGTCGAGCATGGTTGAGATCACATCTACAAAAGGCACCTGAGCGATAATCCCGTTGTATAATTCGGGAGCCATATTGGCCACAGCCCCCATCAACAGTCCACCTGCTGAACCTCCTTCGGCATATAAATGTTCCGGAGATGTGTATTTTTGTTCGATTACAAATTTAGAGCAGTCGATGAAATCGGTAAAAGTATTTTTCTTTTTAAGTAATTTTCCATCCTCGTACCATTGGCGACCTAAATCTTCTCCACCTCTAATATGAGCGATAGCGTAAACAAAACCACGATCTAAAAGAGACAGCCGCGTAGAGGAAAAATAAGGATCCATCGAAATACCATAAGAGCCGTAGGCATAAAGTAATAATGGATTTGCACCGTCTTTCTTAATTCCCTTTCGGTAGACCATCGAAATTGGCACTTTGGTTCCGTCATTGGCGGTAGCCCAAATGCGTTCTTCGGTATAGTTATTTTTGTCGAATTTACCTCCGAGCACCTCTTGTTCTTTCTTGATTTCTTTGGCCTGAGTTCTCATATTAAAATCGATTACCGAAGCCGGAGTCGCCATTGACTGATAGCCATATCGCAAAATTTCGGTATCAAAATCGACATTCGTACTGGTATAAGCGGTATAAGTTTCACTTTCAAAAGGCAGGTAGTACTCCCCTTTTCCAGACCAAGGCATAATTTTGATTTTGCTCAAACCATTGGAGCGTTCTGAGACGACCAGGTATTCCTTGAAGATATCGATATCCTCAATTAGCACGTCATTGGAATGCGGAATAAGGTCCTTCCAATTCTCCATAGCTGTTGCGGTTTCCGGAGTTTTCATCAACTTAAAGTTGGTTGCCTTATCTTTATTGGTCACGATATAAAAGCTATCTCCAAAATGGGAAATACTGTATTCTAAGCCTCTGACTCTTTTTTGGAAAATCGCGAATTCACTGTCGGGCAAATCGGCCAAAATGGTTCTGTATTCTGTTGTTAAAGTACTTGAAGACCCGATAACAATATATTTTTTAGATTTTTCTTTGGCTACGGAAACATTAAAGGTATCGTCTTTTTCAAAATAAACCAATTCGTCAATTTTGGCATCCGACCCTAATTTATGTTTGAAAACTTTATCAGAACGCAGGGTTTTTTCGTCTTGCTGGGTATAGAAAATGGTTTTATTATCGTTGGCCCAGGTTGAATTTCCGGTAGCATTTTCAATTTTATCGGAAAGGATTTCGCCTGTGACTAAATTTTTGACGTGTAGTGTGTAGATTCGTCTTCCGATAACATCAAGGGCGAAAGTGGCGAACTTATTGTCGGTACTTATGCTTAGTCCAGACAATTGAAAATATTTCTGTCCTTTTGCCATTTCGTTGCAATTGAACATAATTTCTTCCTTGGCTGTGAGACTCCCCTTTTTTCTGGAATAGATAGGATAATCGTTCCCTGTTTCAAAGCGTGTAATATAATAATAGCCGTTATACAAATAAGGAACCGACTGATCGTCTTCCTTAATTCGGCTTTTCATCTCCTCAAACAATTGGGTTTGGAATTTTTTAGAAGCAGCTGTTGAAGCGGTATAATAATCGTTTTCTTTGTTTAAATAATCGATTACTTCGGGATTTTCGCGGTCGTTAAGCCAAAAGTAATTGTCTGTTCTGACATCACCGAATTTCTCTAAAGTTTTTGGGATTATCCTGGCGAGCGGTGGTTGAATTTTATCTATCATTTGTTGGGCTTTCAATTTAATTGAAGTTGTTGCAAAAATAATACAAAGAGCCGTTAGAATACCTCTATTTTTCATAGTTTCTTTTGAATTTGATACTGCAATATACTAATTTTGCAGATCAAATATATAAAACTACCGAAATGGATTTAATGGGAATGATGGGTAAACTTAAAGACACCCAACGTAAAATAGAGGAAACGAAAAAAAGATTAGATAGTATTTTAATTGAGGAAGGAAGTACAGACGGGCTTTTGAAAATCACTATAACAGCAAACAGCGCCGTAAAAGCTATAACAATTGCTGATTCATTATTGGAAGACAAAGAGCAATTAGAAGATTATTTGATATTAGTACTAAACAAAGCCATTGAAAAAGCGGCTTCAGTACATCAGGGAGAATTGGATGCTGTTACCAAAGTAGATATGCCTATGATTCCGGGAATGGAAGATCTGTTTAAGTAAGAAAGGGTTAGCGGTTAGGTGCTTAAGAATTAGGTTTTTCGGCATACTATCCGGAAACTATCCCTTGCTTTTTATTTAAAATTGAATCAAAAAAAAATCCCTTACCAACTAATTAGTAAGGGATTCCTATTCAAATATAAAAAGCTATTCCTTAATTATTTTAATAGTTTTTGTTGCAGTCGCCGTTGAAATTTGTGCAAAATAAACCCCTGAAGCAAGAGAACTAGCATCAATATGTGCTGTACTAGTATTTGGCATTTGAGAAAGTAAAGTCCTACCTGATATACTTATGATTTGAATCCTTTTAATGGTTTCATTTGAAGCACTAATATCCCAAAAGTTTTGAGTTGGATTAGGATACGCATTCCATTTTTTGGCACTAAAACCTTGAGTTGCTAAAACACTAGAGATGGAATAGGCCGCGGTACTTACATTAAAATTAATAGCATAATTTCCAGCAGTGGGAACCATAATCCCATTGGCATCAATTACAGCAGTCCCTGAAGGGAAAGCAGTTCCTCCCCAATTGTAAGGTAAAGTCCAAGAATGATCCCCTCTAAATTTTAAAGCACCTGTTGTCAAGGCTGCTGTAATGCTATAATTAGTTCCATCGGTAGAGCTCATATCGGTATCCGAATCCCACTTCAGAGGTGTTGCATCCCCGAAAATACTAATGACTTTAAATTTAATACTATAAGCCAGCGTTGATTTATTAAAGACAATATCATAAGTACCAGCCGTTGGTATTATAACTCCATTAGCATCAACAACAGCAGTTCCTGAAGGGAAATCTGTTCCTCCCCAATTGTAAGGCAATGTCCAAGAATGGTCGCCTCTAAATTTCAAAGCACCTGTTCCTAAAGTCGCTCTAAGTGTGTATATATTTCCGTCAACAGTATACATATCGGTATCGCTCCAAACTATTGGAGAGGCATCACCTATGATACTAATTGTTTGAAAAGTTAGTTGTTGCAATTCGAAAGTATAAGTTGCATCATTCGTGTTGAAAGTCACATTATAAATTCCTGCAACTGCTGTTATAGCTGCACCATCTAGTGTTCCAGTTCCTGTTGGAAAAGATGTCCCCCCCCAATTTGCGAGAGGATTCCATTCGTTATTGGCTCTGAACTTTACAGCAGCACTAGATAAGCCTAAATTAGTAATCGTCCAATGTATTCCCTGATCTGTGGTAGTCATTTGATGGGCATCAACCTCTCCAGAAGCACCTGTTGGCCAACCACCAGCTCCAGCCCCAACTATTGCCATAGAAGTAATTGCAGCATTGGCAAATGTAATTGTCATCAGACAAATAACGAATAATAGTAATTTTTTGTTCATGGTTTTTGTTTTTAAATTGTTTGTAAAAGCATTGTGTTTAAGGTTCATAAATGTGGTTTTTAGATTTATAAAAATTAAAAACTTATTTTGAGCAGCGAATCTCAGGGAGCAGATTATTGAAAAGAAGGAATAAATTCCATTAACAATTATGAATCTCGCTACTCAAAAAGAAATTTTTTTCAATTAATCTCTTGTGGATCACTTAATTTTTAAATACCAGATATTGGTAGGGCGCTAAACTAATTTCCTTAGTTAGAGGACTGGCTGTACCATTAAAAGCATCTTTCCAGTTTATCGCTATCAGCGACGCAGGTACTATATAGTTGACCGTTTTATTGGTCAGATTGGAAAAAACCAAGACCTGATCCGTTTCTGTTTCCATGGTAAACGCACAAACAGCATCACTACTATAGCCTTTATAGGTTCCTTTTTTGATCGCGTTAGAGCTATTTCTAAAGGCAATTATTTTCTTATATTCAGCAAGAACATCTGCATCGCCTTTAGTCCAATCTATTGGGGTGTGGGTAAAAAATGGGATTCGACTCGCATACCCAATTTCCTGACCGTTATAAATCATTGGTATTGATTTCATATAAGCGGCTATTAAGAAAGTAGCAACAGAACCTTTTTTACCTCCAAACAATTCTATTGGACTACCATCTGAAATCGCAACATCATGATTAGTGGTATACCTAACTATACGTTGTGAATTCTTATAATTATTGGCATATTCGGCAGCATTAGCATCTTGTAAACTCGTTGCAGGCATGCTATCACTGAAGATTTTCTTCATCGCTCCAAAAAATCCAAAGCCGAAAGTATAATCAAAACCTGCTTCAAATTGATTCACCTTTGTCCCCTCTGCCAACATTAGCAATTTTTGATTTTTGATTGTTCGCAGTTTCGCAATGGCTTCCGTCCAAAAATTCTGAGGAACGAAATCGGCATAATCACATCTGAAACCGTCTATGTTTGCCGTATAAACCCAATAGGACATGGCATCAATCATAGCCTTACGCATCTCAGTATTGGTATAATCCAATTGAGCAACATCGTTATAATTAGTTCCTGGTGGAATAATAATATTCCCATTTGCATCTTGTTGATACCATTCAGGGTGCGCAGTGATCCATTCATTATCCCAGGAAGTATGATTAGCAACCCAATCCAAAAGCACGGCAATATTCATTTTATGTGCTTCTGCTACTAAAACCCGTAAATCTTCCAGACTCCCATATTCAGTGCTGACCGACTTATAGTCTTTAACCGAATAGGGGGAGCCTAAACCACCAGCCGAGCGAACGATACCGTTGGGTGTAATCGGCATCAAATAAATCACATTTACCCCTAGTTGCTGGATGTCTGCTAGCCGATCTTGAACGCCTTTTATAGTTCCTGAAGGACTAAAAGCTCTGATATTGACTTGATAAATTACCGCATCTTCTTTGGCTGGCATTTTATCAAACGGGCTCCCGTATTGTTGGTAAACCGAATCTGATAGGGGTTTACTATCTGCGCTATTGCAGGATACTAAAGCCGTAGTAAAGAGTAAGAATGCGATACAATTGATATATAATTTCATGATTTTTTATGTGTTAATGGTTTGCTTATTCTAGAAAAGCTTTCTTTATTTTGATAATTCATCTTTAAAAACGTTCTTTTAGATATAGGAATGTGGGGGTGTTAAAACAAACTTCCGTTTTCTAATCCTAGACTATCGATCACATTTATATTTTAGTCACGGTATAGGTCCCTGTTGCTGGAAAATTAGCTATTGCTATTGTACTAATAGCAGCATCATTAACCGCAAAAACGACTTCATAATTGCCTGCTTCTGCTAGGTCATAAGCACCTGGATTGTCAAGGTAAATGATACCGTCAGTGCTATTTTTTGAACCATAATTGATTGTCCACGCATCGTTAAGCCTAAATTTCAAAGCTCCCGCAGTCAAGGGCCCTCGGTATTTCCAGACATTTAACACATAATCATAGCTCATTGCGGTGCTATTATTCCAACCTCCTGCAGTAGCGGTGCCAATAATTCCCCAAGAATAGGCCGTAGTAGTATAGGTTAAGGTATTCAAATTTACGTTGATTTTATAGGACCCATAAGCTGGAACAGTAGGATTGCTAGTGCTTCCTTCCACAAGATTACCCCCATTACCACCGTAAAATTTAGTTCCTGTTCGATCCGTGATCAGTTTGAAATCTCGGCTTTGAGTACTAGGAAAACTCAGAAATCCCTGATAGATTCCGGCTGCGATAGCCGGCAAACTAGCAGCGGTACTATTATCCCAAGCTTGATAGGCGCCGGTTACGTAAATTTGTGGGTATATGATCTGACTTACATAGGGTGTTATTTTCAATTCTATAGCTTCAGAGTAGGTTTTATGGTCTAAATTGGCTTCTACACGAACCACTATACTACCTTGCTCACCAGCTGCTAAACCTAAGTTTAGAGCCATATCATTCAGAGTATTTCCCAAAAGAGATTTACTTAAAACGTCCTCTCCCACTTCAACTCGAAGCGAATTGACCCATGCATTAGCACCAAAGGTATCCGCTAGTACATCAAATTCTAAGGCGTAAGTCACTGGAGCAGCGATAGGATATTTCACTTCAGGCCAGGATAAATTCATCACATTGGCACTTAAATTTTGTGAATTAACAAGCACACTAGTAGAGCTAGCTTGAAATCCTGATGGAAATTGAACTACTGCCAATGAGGTCAGTAGCGCTTCTTTTTCGCAGGAGGTACTTAGAAAAAGCAAAGTACCGAATAGGAATAATTGATTATAATATTTTTTCATCTTTATATTTTATTTAGTATCCTGTATTTTGAATAAGCCCTTTATTTGCATCCAAAGCTGCAGTAGGTATAGGAAATAATTTCTTAGTAGACATGGATTCACCTCTAAATTCATTTGCTTGTAAAAAGGTATCAAAACGAATCATATCTTGTCTTCTGTGCCCTTCCCAGTTTAATTCGAAGCCTCTTTCGTTATAAATATCCGTCAGATTTGGATTAGCTGTTAAAACTCCTAAACCAGCACGTAACCGAACTGCATCAATAAAAGGTTTGGCTGCCGCTGCATTTGAAAGGCGTACATTGCATTCGGCCTTCATCAATAAGATATCGGCATAGCGGTAAATAGGAAAATCATTAGATGCGCCACCTCCGTCCATAGGAGTTACAGGATAAAATTTCACATTTCGAACTCCTGCCATTGGTGCAGCACCCGGATTATCTAAAGAGGCTACATCAACCGTATAATTCAGACCCCCACCTTGATCTCCATATAAAAATTGTTTTTTTCTGATATCTGAATTGGAGAATTTAAGGAAGAAGTTTTTGGGTACAATTGTACCGTTCCAACCGCTGAAACCAAACAAGGTTTTAGCCTGAGATCCATACAAACTACGAACCGAAAAAATATTTCGAGAAACAACATTTACAGTTGTAAATTGAGCCAAAATCGTTTCATCATCGGGAAGTACATCACCAAATAGCTCAAAGTATTTATCCCCTAAAGGACTGGAAGCACTAGTACCACTTGGGTGAAGAGAATAACCACCCTGACTAACTTTGTCACAGGCCGCTAAACATTCTTGCCATTTTGGTGTTCCAGTATATACACCGGCATTCAGATAAACCTTGGCTAATAAGGTATAACCTGCCCAACGGTTAAAACGTCCGTAGTAATTTCCTCCTTTTGTGCTAGCCAACAAATCGACATTTTCTGTTAATTCCTTCACTACAAAAGCATATATATCGGCACGACTGGCTTGGGGGATTTCAGCTACGGGAATAGTATTATCGGTATAAAAGGGAACCCCTCCAAAATCATCCATCAGCAAATAATAGAAAAAAGCTCTCAATACTTTAGCTTCAGCAATTTTTGACGCTTCGGCATGAGAATCTTCCAATTGCTTTACGGCTAAGTTGGCATTGAAGATCGATTTATACAACCACCTCCAAGTATTGTTAATAAAGGAATCCGTTGGCAACCATTCGTGTTTATACAAACGTGCAAAATCCAATTCCCAATCTCCTGTGGTTCGATGAGGAATAACCTGTTCATCGGCGCTAAAACAGTTTAAATCATACCAACCTCTATCGGCTCCGGCATATCCTACTCCATCCCAGTTTCCTCCTACTTGAGCATAAACACTTGCAAGGGCTACATCTGCTCCAGTAGCGGAGGCGTAAAAATCATTAGCCGTATATTTATCGTATACATTCTCTTCAATATTGGTACATCCTACTAATAAAAAGAAAGACAGACTTCCAATTATAATTCTATTTTTGATTTTCATTTTCTTTTTACTATTTAAATTTCACATTCAAACTTACTGCAAAGCTTCGGGTACGTGGATAAATACCATTATCACCACCAAAGCCATTGCCTCCACTCAAATTAAGCTCCGGATCAATACCCGAATAAGCAGTAAACAATAGAAGGTTATTTCCGGTAAGTGAAATTCGCAAGGAATCAATATATTTAACGCTTGTCAATCCAAGTGAATACCCCACAGTTAGATTTTCTAATCTTAAAAAAGATCCGTCTTCAAGCCATAGATCAGAACCATATTTGGACGTGAATAATCCCAAAGGAACCGCACTTTCTAAGACATTGGCCTTACCAATATTTTCCAAATAGGATAAATTAGATCTCAAACCATTATAAATCATATTTCCTCCAGATCCTTTAAACAAGATCGAGACATCAAAATTTTTATATTCAAAGCTTGGATTAAAAGCATAGGTATAGGTGGGCAAAGCGGATCCTTTGTACATTCGATCGGGACTTGTATTACCTTGATCTATTATTCCATTACCATCAACATCTAAAACCGTTTCTGAATTTTCGTTATCTTTTCCGGTATGATGTAGGATATTAAAGGTACCAATTGGTTTACCGGCAATCAGGAAGGAACTCGGTCCCCACCAAACATTATTGGTATTTAATGGCACTCCATTGATACTTCCGCTCATATTTAAGACTTTGTTTCGCAAAAAGGATACGTTCCCAGCAAGTGTCAATCGCATATTTTTTGTTTTTATCAAATCATAGCCCAAACTAAGTTCTACGCCTTCGTTTAATAAACTCCCTACATTTGCCTTGATACTATTGAATGGAAAAGGAGGCTGAGGCACCGTATAATCAAATAGAAGATTCTCAGTGGTGGCGGTATAAACATCTACAGATGCTCGAAGACGATTCTTTAAAAGTGCAAAATCCAATCCAATATTCGATTGTTTTTTTGTTTCCCAACGCAAATCGGCATTGGCATTTTGAATAATATTAAAATTTGTGATTTGCTGGCCTCCAAAATAAGTGATACCGGAACCGCCCACTAAAGAAATCGAATTTTGAGGTCCCAAACCTTGTTGATTCCCTGTGATTCCGTATCCTGCTCTTAATTTCAATTCACTAAAAATACCTTGGCGAGCCATAAAAGGCTCTTTGTCTATTTGCCAGGCTACTGCCGCTGATGGAAAATCACCCCATTTGTTATTGGCTCCAAAAACAGAGGATCCATCTCTACGGAAACTGGCGGTAAATAGGTAGCGGCTCAAAAAGGAATAATTCACTCTTCCTAAAAAAGAAACTAGGGTGCGATCATTTTTATAGGATTGAAGGTCACCCGGCTGCACCTTCGATAAATCACCCAATTGCAGCGCATTATAAGTAGCAATATCGTTGATAAACCCTCTAGCTTGAACAAAACTGCCCTCATAAGTTTGATTTTGCCATTCGTACAAAGCCAAAGCATTAATACTGTGGACTCCAAAAACTTTCTTGAAACTTAGACTGGCATTCATCAGTTTCTCATTCTGTTTGTTATTGCTAATATTTGCATACCCTTTTTGATCCATTGCATAGGCATTGGTAGATTCGGCCGGAAGATAGTAGCCATTGTTGGAATTGGTTTTTCTCCAACTTCCAAACCAGCCAGCAGACAATCCTGCAAATAGATCCAGATCGGCTTTAAGGCTAGCAAACAAATTGTCATATTGACCTTTATTAGTTACTGTTTGAGCCGCTGCATAAGGATTTAGATATTGAAATACGTTGGGATCGGTATAATAAGTACCGTTAGTATTATAAACTGGATCTGTGGGCCGCATCACATAGGCATTGGAAATTAAATTAGAAGTAAAAGCGGCTCTTCCGATACTTCCGATACTATTAGTTGCATTGGTAACACCACTATTTAAATTGAAATTCAAACGCAATTTATTATCCAAAGCTGTTTGTGAGGCCTGAATTCGACCAATGTATTTTTGGTTGTTTGTATTTATAACAACACCATCTTGTAAAATTGCACTTAATGAAGCACGGTAACTAAATTGATCTGCTCCACCTCCAAAAGACAAGGTATGCGTTTGAGTCAAACCACTTTTAGTCAGAATATTATACCAATCGGTATTGGATCCATGATTGGCCGAAGCGGGAACTCCTACCAATTGGGCTTGCTGCCACCATTGATCGGCATTCAACATATTTAATTTTTTGGGAATGATGTCAAAGGAACTCGAGCTATTGTATTCTATTGACGTTTTACCGGCTTTGTTTTTCTTAGTACTTATAATAATTACTCCAGGTGCACCTCTCGAACCATATATAGCTGTAGCAGAAGCATCTTTTAAAATGTCTATACTCGCAATTTCTGAAGGGGGGATTTGATTCAATAAATCCATATTCCCCTGAACGCCATCAACAACAACCAAGGGGTCATTCCCTCCAATTAAAGAGGTAATCCCACGAATACGGATGCTGGGTGATGTCCCTGGTTCACTACCTGTTTGAGTGATATTTACACCTGCAGCCTTTCCTGAAATTAATTGCAAGGGGTTTACAAGAGCGCCCTGATTCATATCTTTTTCAGAAATTGATGAAACCGCTCCTGTTATATCTTTTCGGGCCATTGATCCATAACCAATAACAACCACTTCTTTCAAATCGGCGATATCTGGAAATAACTGAATTTGCCCGTTATCCGAATTGGCTGATACGCGTTTCTGCTTATAACCTACATAAGATATGAGCAAAAAAGAATCGCTATTTTGGACACTAATTTCAAAAAAACCATCAGAATCGGTTACAACAGCATTCTTTGTTTTTTCTTCTATCACGCTGGCTCCGGGTAATGGCATCCCATTTTCATCGGTAACCTTGCCGCGAATCGTTTTCTTGACATAGAAATTGCGATCGGTTTTAGCAATAAGGGGTCTCTTTAAAATAATTTGTAAATCCCGAACAATAAAATCTGTATTTGTTCCTTTAAAAATTTGATCTAGCACTAGATCTATAGTTTGGTCTTTGACCCGAATAGAAAGAACCCGTTCTAAATCGATATCGTCAATTTTGTAAATAAAACGGAAATCGGTTTTCTGTTCAATCGTTTCTATTATTTTTTCAACTGTGCTGTTGTTTAATTCCAAACTCACTTTAGTTTGAGCATAGGAATTGGCACGAATATTAAACAGGGTAACCAAAAGTAGAAGTGTCGTTAGTTTCAATTTTAGGTTGTTTTGGAAAAATGATAATTCGACCTCATTTTTCTTTGGTTTTTTTTTCATAATTTTGTAATAGGTTGTATTTGAATTGTTAGGTGCAATCGGATTTTAAATCGGGAAGAGTTCGTAGCTCTTTCCGGTTTTTTTATTGGATTTTAATATTCAGGCTTCATTATTTAGTTTGTATTTTTTGCGGTTATTTAATATGGACTTCGTTATTAACAATGGTATAATTTAGCGCATGGATTTCGTTAAAATAACTCAAAACCTTATCAATAGAAACATTCGCAAAACGCGCATTAAATTTCTCGTTGGCAAATTTGTTATTTTGATTTTGGATTTTGATATTATAATGGCGCTCTAATTTGATACTGATCTCTTTAAAACTCAAATTTCTAAAAACAAGCCCGCCTTGAATCCAGCTCGTGTAGGAATCCGTGAGTAC
>CANEZU010000066.1 GCA_947444255.1 Flavobacteriaceae bacterium
GGAAAATTTGTAGCTCCTGCCAATGGCGTTTATTTTGATGTCATTTCGCCTATTGATGGAAAAGTTTTCACTCAGGCAGCGCATTCCACCAAAGAAGATTTGGATCTAGCTGTTGATAAAGCTCACGAAGCTTTTCAAACTTGGGGAAAAACCTCGGTAACGGAACGCAGTAATTTATTAAATAAAATTGCTCAGGTTATTGAAGATAATCTGGAGTACATAGCTACAGTAGAAACGATTGATAATGGTAAAGCAATTCGCGAAACACTGGCAGCAGATATTCCTTTGGTAGTTGACCATTTTAGATATTTTGCAGGTGTGATTCGAGCTGAAGAAAGTGCTATTGCCGAATTGGATAGTATGACTGTTTCTATAGCTTTAAGTGAGCCTTTAGGTGTTATTGCACAAATTATTCCTTGGAACTTTCCAATTTTAATGGCGGTATGGAAATTAGCGCCTGCTTTGGCAGCTGGAAATACGGTGGTTTTAAAACCAGCCGAGAGTACTCCAATATCCATCCTGGTTCTAATGGAATTAATTGGAGATTTACTTCCTCCGGGAGTTATTAATATCGTGAATGGTTTTGGAGCTGAATTAGGAAGAGCTTTGGTTACCAATAAAAAAGTGTCTAAAGCAGCCTTTACCGGATCAACTACAACTGGTCGTTTGGTAATGCAATATGCTACAGAAAACATCATTCCGGTAACCTTAGAATTGGGCGGAAAATCACCTAATATCTTCATGAAATCAGTTGCAGATGCAGATGATGATTTCTTTGATAAAGCCATTGAAGGAGCAGTTATGTTTGCTTTGAATCAAGGTGAAATATGTACTTGTCCTTCCCGTCTGTTGGTTCACGAAGATATCTATGAACAATTTATTGCTCGTGTAATTGAAAGAACGGCAGCCATAAAACTAGGAAATCCTTTAGACAGAACAACGATGATGGGAGCACAGGCTTCCTTAGTTCAAAAAGAGAAAATTCTAAGTTATATCAAATTAGGAAAAGAAGAAGGAGCAGAGCTACTTATTGGTGGGGAAGAAAACATATTAGAGGGTGATCTTAGTGGTGGTTATTATATCAAACCTACTCTTTTCAAAGGGCATAACAAAATGCGGATTTTTCAAGAAGAAATTTTCGGTCCTGTATTAGCCGTTACCACTTTCAAAACTACAGAAGAGGCTATTGCTATTGCAAATGATTCGATGTATGGTTTAGGAGCAGGACTCTGGACTCGCGATGCACATGAAATTTATCAAGTGCCAAGAGCAATTCAGGCCGGTCGTGTTTGGATCAATCAATACCACGCCTACCCGGCAGGAGCTCCATTTGGAGGTTACAAACAATCGGGTATAGGACGTGAAAATCATAAAATGATGCTGGGTCACTATCGTCAGACTAAAAATATGTTGATATCCTATGACAAAAAGAAATTGGGTTTCTTTTAGAAATTAGTGGAATAATTGTTACTTTTAAACCTGATAGATTTTATAATCTGTCAGGTTTTATTTTAAAAACACAACAGATGACAAAGCGAATACATGCAAGTGAAAAAGCAACCGAATTGATTAAAATATTACAAGCAAAACACGGGGATCTGATGTTTTATCAGGCCGGTGGTTGTTGTGAAGGTACTCAGCCGCAATGTTTTGAAAAAGGAGGTTTCTATCAGAGAATGGGAGATGTCTGCATTGGAACCATTGAAAATACCGAATTTTGGGTAGATAAGGATTTATTTGAATATTGGAAACACGCCCATTTTACCTTAGACGTTATTGATGCTTTTGGGGTTGGAGGATTTTCTTTAGAAACGCCTTTGAAAAAAACATTCCAAATCGAATATCGAATTTTTACGGAAGCCGAAGAATTAGAACTTGAAGCGGTAACTTACATTCAATAATTTAGTTTACATACAATAATTGATATTGTTTGGGTGTAATTCCTTCATATTTCTTGAACAGGCGTATAAAATAGTTGCTATCTTCAAATCCGGATAAATAACAAACTTCATTTATTTGAATCGATGGATTTTTTAGAAGTTGTTTGGCACATTTTAACTTTTCACTGATTACAAATTCTATTGGGCTCATGCCCAGTTCTTTTTTAAAATACCGATAGAAGGAAGCGCTACTCATACACGCTTTTTCACTCAGATGTTTCATACTTATGTTTTCCTTTAAATTAGTTCGGATAAATTCTACCACCGAAAAAATTGGGTTTTTAGAATCAATAAATAATCCATCATCTATAGCTTTTGCAGTTTGTGTCTGAATAATTCGGATTAATAATTCCTGTAGGGTTAAATCGGCTAATGCATCCTTGGTTATCGAAGTACTCATGCATTCTTTAATCAGTTTATTGATTGTGGTAGCCAATTCGATATTATTATAAAAATAGTAATTCTGATAATTCAAATGCCAGAATTGATCGTTTCCCTCTTTTGGATAGCGCTCGTTTAAAAACTGTAAGGTGTCTTTAATTTTTGAGTGATCAATTGCCAAGGCCAAACATTGGGTAGGATTTGTTTTTGAGGCTTCCGGAAAATCAATTTTCATTTCTACATTAGAGGGGATAACCACTGTCTCTCCAGGCAAATAGTCAAAACCAGGCTCGTCAAAAAGATGCATTACTTTTTTGCCTCTCAGCATACTAGTCACCACTAAATCATTAAATTTTAAAGGAACGAGCAATGATGATTCATAGGTTTCAAAAAGATTGAGTTCACAATGATTCAAAGAATAAACCGTTCTGTTTTCCACTAAAGTTTTTAGGGATTTCTCCGCAGACAAATTTGGTGGACTGATATAGGCACGGTTTGCATTCATTCACTAAAAGATTTACTAGGAAGTTTAAACTTACTTAAAAAAAGGATATGTATTACATAATAATTTAAAAACTAAGGTTTCCGGCTAGTTCTTTTAGAGCAATTTCGGATAGTTTAGCCTGAAATTGGGCATTACTATAGCGTACTTTTGCATTTACGTAGTTCAATTGTGCTGTCCTGAATTCTAAGGTAGTTATAGTTCCGATACGAAATTTTTCAAAGGTAATATCCAAATTTTGTTTGGCTATCGATTCATTTGTTGATTCAAGATTAATCAATAGTATATTCGTCAAATAGGTTTGGTAGGAACTGGCCAATTGAGTATTTAATGTAATGTTTTGCTGCTTAATTAAATAAGAAGTATTCTCCAATTGAATTCGTGCTACTTTCTCATTCCGATTTTGCGCTAATCCATTGAATAAATTTAAAGAAACATTAAAACCATAATTAAAACCTCTGTTGTTCGATTCGGCCACAAAACCAAGGCTGGATTGACTGTTGGCAAAGTTATAGGCAGTGTTTACACGTACAGTTGGATACCTAGCTGCTTTTATTTGCTTTAATTGCAATTCGGAAACCCTCTCGTTGATAATTTGAGCCTCTAAGGTTGGATTTTGTTTCAGAGCTAAAGCGGTTAATTCTGGAAGCAATAATTGAGTGTCTACTGTAATATCGTTCGTCACTACAAAATCAGATTTGGCATCTCGGGCTAAAATTTGGTTTAATAAAATTTTGGTGTTGATGTATAATTCTTTCTGTCTTAAAAGCGCCGTTGCATCTGTATTTAGATCTACTTGCGCATTCAAAACTTCTAATTTAGAGGCTTTTCCTATTTTGAAACGATTCTGGGCTAAAGTTAGCCGTTGATTTGAAATAACAATTGTAGTATCTAATGCTGCCAGTTGCTGTTGTTGCTGAACTAAATCAAAATAAGTTGCATTGACATCACTAATTTTAGTAAAAATAGTGAGTCTTAATTGGGCATCACCTAACTTTTGTAATTCTTTTAGCTGATCTAATTTGGCAAACATTCTAAAACCATCAAAGATGGTCCAGTCTAATCCTACTCCATAGCTTAAATTATTGTTACGGGCATTGCCAAGTTGAGTAGTAGCACCTGTTTGCAGGGTTTGCTTGCTATTTTGTATGCTGTTGTTATCTACAACAGTTGCGGTAACTATAGGTAACATACCTGCGTTTCCTAAGGCAACATTGGTTTCTCCGATTTTTAATGTGTTGGAAGCAATTTTGATTTCAAAATTATTTTCCAATGCAATTCGGACTGCTGCTTCATTTGTTAGTAGTTCCTGAGCATTTGTTTTTGCAAAACAAAAGAAGAGTAACAATAGACTTTGAAATAGGATTCTTGAATTCATCATTTTATTTGGTGTCTTTTTCATATTCATCAATATGGTCGAATTCCGGATAATGTTTGCGTGCTTTAGACCACATTAAATACAAAGCGGGTATTACAAAAAGGGTCAATACTAAGGAGAATATGGTACCACCAACGATTACAACTCCCATACCCATTCTACTGGTTGAAGCTTCACCTAAGGACATTGCAATGGGTAATGCACCCAATGAAATGGCCAAACTAGTCATCAATATAGGTCTTAATCTGGACTCTGAAGCTTCTAAAATAGCTTCTAGTTTTGGTTTTCCTTCTTCTCTTAATTGATTGGCAAATTCTACAATTAAGATTCCATTCTTGGTTACTAATCCAATAAGCATGACTGTTCCAATTTGGCTAAAAATATTCCAAGTCTGATTGAACAACCAGAGGGAAAATAGGGCCCCAGCAACTGCCATTGGCACGGTTAATATAATGATAAATGGATCTACAAAACTTTCAAACTGGGCTGCTAGAATTAAAAAGATTAATAATAGTGCTAATCCAAAGGCGAAAGAAGTATTGGAGCTACTCTCCACAAAATCTCGAGATTCTCCACCTAAATCAGTTGTAAAGGAATCGTCTAGAACTTTGGCTTTAATTCTATTCATAGCAGCAATTCCGTCACTAATACTTTTTCCGGGAGCCAGACCAGCGGTAACGGTAGCCGACATGTATCGGTTGTTATGATACAATTGGGGTGGGTTGCTTTGTTCGACGGTGCTAACCACATTGTCCATTTGGATTAATTCGCCATTTTTATTTTTAACATACATCGAAGTTAAATCCAATGGTTTAGATCGGTCTTTTTGTTCAAATTGACCAATGACTTCATATTGTTTTCCATTTCGCATAAAATAGCCAAATCGTTGACCACTAAGGGAAAGTTGTAAAGTTTGAGCGATATCTATTACCGAAATTCCTAAACTTTCGGCTTTTTCCCTATTAATGCTGACATTGATTTCCGGTTTGTTGAATTTTAAATTCACATCGGTTACAGAAAAGGTAGGGTCCTTAGAGGCTTCCTCCATAAAAACGGGAATCTTTGCTCGTAAATCTTCAAAATTGGTAGCTTGGATAATATATTCAATCGGTAATCCGCCTCTTCTGTTTACGGCAATCGTGGGTTGCTCTAAAACAGAGGTTTTAGCTTCGGTATATTTTTTAGACCATTTGGTTAGATTGGCTGCAATTTCCTTTTGCGAACGATCTCTTTCATTCGTTTCGGTCAATGCAATTCGAACCCTTCCACTATTTACGGACGAAGAACCAAATCCAGGGGAAGTAATGACCAAGGCCGCTTTTTTCTCCGGAATTGAATCTTCAATTAATTTTGAGATTTCCTGCATAAAGCGATCCGTATATTCGAATGAAGAGCCCTCAGGAGTGGTAATACTCATATTCAAAGCACTTCGATCGTCGTAAGGTGCGGTTTCTTTAGGGAGTATGGTAAAAAACAAATAAATAATTCCAAAGCAAATGGCAATTATTGGGAAACTGAGCCATTTTCGCTTCATGAAACTTCCCAAAGCACTCGCATAATTGCTATTTAGTTTTTGATAAAAAGGTTCGGTCCGAATATAAAATTTAGATTTCTTTTGTTCTCCGCCTTTCATTAAATAGGCATTTAACATTGGAGTCAGCGTAAGAGATACAAAGGCAGAGATTAATACTGCCGCGCCTATGACGACTCCAAATTCTCGAAATAATCGCCCTACAAAACCTTCCAGGAATATTACAGGTAAAAATACAGCTGCAAGAGTAATAGAAATGGAGATTACTGCAAAAAAGATTTCATTTGAACCCTTTATTGCGGCCTCTATGGGGGACATACCTTGTTCTACCTTCTTGAAAATATTTTCCGTGACGACAATTCCGTCGTCTACGACCAGCCCCGTTGCGAGTACAATCGCTAATAAGGTTAATACATTGATAGAGAATCCGAAGAGGTACATGATGAAAAAAGTAGCAATCAAAGAAACAGGAATATCAATTAAAGGTCGGAATGCAATAGCCCAATCTCTGAAGAAAAGATAGATAATAATGATTACCAGAATGATCGAAATCAATAAAGTTTCAGCAACTTCTACCACTGATTTTTTTACAAATATGGTACTGTCCAGCACAATATTTAATTTAATATCTTTTGGTAAATCCTTTTTTAATTTTTCATATTCAAGGTAAAACTCTTTAGAAATATCCAGATAATTGGCTCCAGGAAGTGGAACGATAGCTACACCAACAAGGGGTAGACCTGATTCACTCATACTGGTTTCTATGTTTACAGGTCCAAGTACTGCAGAACCGATATCACTTAAAAGAACGGTCTTTTCACCATCGGTACGAATTACAATTTTATTAAATTCGGCCGCTGTAGAAAGGTTACCTACCGTTTTTACCGTTAATTCGGTATTGTCACCTGTTAATTTCCCGGAAGGAAGTTCAACGTTTTGCTTCAGTAAAGCATCTCTTACTTCGGAAACGGTGCAGCCATAGGATGCTAATTTGACAGGATCAATCCAAAGCCGCATAGCATATTTTTTCTGTCCCCAAATTTGGACACCACTCACACCTGGAATGGTTTCTAACCTTTGTGCAATAACATTTTCAGCAAAATCGCTCAAATCCAAATCGTTTCGGGAATTACTCTGAACCGTCATCGAAATAATAGCCTGACTATCGGCATCTGCCTTAGTTACTACAGGGGGTGCGTCAATATCTTCAGGTAAACTTCGGGCGGCTTGAGAGACTTTGTCTCGAACATCATTCGCGGCTGCCTCTAAATCTTTGCCTAAGTTAAATTCCACCGTAATACTACTACTTCCTTGAGCACTAGAGGAAGTAATATTTCGAATTCCCTCAATCGAGTTAATTGCTTTTTCTAAAGGTTCTGTAATTTGGGATTCAATAATATCTGCATTGGCTCCCGCATAATTAGTACGAATGGATATTTGGGCCGGGTCAATAGATGGAAATTCCCTAACACCAAGAAAAGTATAGCCAATAATACCAAATAATACAATACTTAGGTTTATTACTATTGTAAATACGGGTCTTTTTATACTAGTGGTAGATAAACTCATTGATTTAATTTGGTTTTTTCTTGATTGATCAAGATTGAAAATTTAGGCTTAAATATTTAATTCTTTTGGATAATAACTTTAACGGGCGTATCATTTTTTAAACTCATGATCCCGCTTGTTAATAGGGTATCACCTGCTTTCAATCCTGAAAGAACTAATAAGGTAGCATCAAGTCTGGTTGAGGTTTCCACCATCATTTCTTTTGCTTTTCCCATTTTACTTATAAAAACTTTTTTCCCATTTTGTACCGGGATAATCGCTTCGGTAGGTACTACAATTGCATCTTTTACAATGTCTAACGGTAGTTCTACATTTGCATAGGTTCCAGGTAATAACTCTCCATCTTTGTTTTCGGCTAATGCCCTAACTTGTAGTGTTCTTGTTGCAACAGCTACTTCAGGTTCTATAGCATAGATACGTGCTGAATATTTTTTTATAGAACCGGATATGGTGAAATTGACATCCGAATCTTTATTGATCTGGCTGGCATATTTTTCAGGTATAGAAAAGGTGATTTTTAGTTTGTCTATATTGACTAGTTTTGCTACTAAGACTGTAGGTGTAATGTAAGTTCCCACAGATATATATCGCAACCCTATTTTTCCCGAGAAGGGAGCTCTTACGGCTGTTTTAGAAATTTGCGCCTGAATCAATTGCGTTTGTGCTTCAGCTGTTTTCATTTCGGCTCGTGCCATATCGTATTCTTCTTGACTAATCGCCTCTTTTTGGAGTAGTAATTGGGCTCTTCTTGCATTTTCAGAAGCCAAATTTTCCTGAGTCTTTGCCTGTTTTAACTGAGCGACTAATTCAATATCATTTACTTTAAACAAAAGTTGGCCTTTTTTTACTGTACTCCCTTCTTTAAAATAAATTCCCAGAACAATACCGGATATTTCACTTCTAAGCTCTACTTGTTCATTTGCTTCTAAGGAACCAGAAAGTAAAAGTTTATTATCAAAAGTTTGAAATTTAGTAACAATTCCAGTTACATTCATGGCACTATTTTTACCCCCATTTGCTTTCGAATCATCATTTTTACTTTGGTTATTTACAATTCGATAGGCAATAAAAGCTCCAAATCCAATAACTAAAAGAGCATAAATAAGGTGTTTAATTTTCATAATTTTTCGAAAAAAAGTGAGTTTTGTTTTGGTTTTTACATAAGAAAAACAAACATAGGATTTAAAATCCGTTTATATTAGTCTGTTAAATTATATTTAACAGTTGTATCTACAAATATTAGATTTTAGAAGAATATTAACTAATATAATTCCAAATATTTTTTTTCTTTGACAATTCGATAAAAACGGCTCTTAAACTAGCATGTTCGGCTTTAGCCAAAGGAGCATCTTCCTTTAATAATTTTACCGCATGCATTCGTGCCAACATTAAAATATCACGATCCCGAACAATATCAGCGATTTGAAGATTTAAAACACCGCTTTGCTGCGTACCCATTAAATCCCCAGGACCGCGTAATTTGAGATCCACTTCCGCAATTTCAAAGCCATCATTGGTGCGTACCATGGTTTCCATTCGGGTTTTACTATCCGACGATAATTTGTGCGAAGTCATCAAAATACAATAACTTTGATCAGCTCCACGGCCTACTCTTCCTCGCAACTGATGCAGCTGCGACAAGCCAAAACGTTCGGCACTTTCAATGATCATCACACTGGCATTTGGAATATTTACACCCACTTCTATAACCGTAGTAGCCACCATAATGTTTGTTTTTCCCTCCGAAAAGCGTTTCATTTCAGCCTCTTTTTCAGCGGGTTTCATTTTGCCATGAAGGATAGATATCGCATATTGTGGCAAGGGGAAATCTCGGGAGACTCCTTCGTATCCGTCCATCAGATCTTTGAAATCCATTTTCTCGGATTCCTGAATCAAGGGATACACAATATAAATTTGTCGGCCTATAGCGATCTCATCCCGAATAAATTTCCATACTTTCAATCGGTTGCTGTCAAATCGATGTACAGTTTGGATGGGTTTCCGACCCGGAGGCAATTCGTCAATCACCGAGATATCTAAATCACCATACAAACTCATCGCGAGTGTTCGCGGAATAGGGGTAGCGGTCATCACTAATACGTGGGGCGGAATCGTATTCTTCTTCCATAATTTAGAGCGTTGCCCTACTCCAAAACGATGTTGTTCATCAATGACGGCCAATCCTAAATTATGAAATTTCACCTTGTCTTCTAATAAAGCATGTGTGCCTATTAATATGTGCAGGCTTCCATTTTCAAGTTCTTCGTGTAGGATTCGCCTTTGTGCTACTTTTGTCGATCCGGTTAGAATCCGAATGTTGATGTTTAGACTTTCTGCTAATTCAGAGAGTCCTATATAATGTTGGTTGGCTAAAATTTCAGTTGGTGCCATCAAACAGGATTGAAATCCGTTATCCAAAGCCAATAGCATACTCATAAAAGCAACTATCGTTTTTCCGGAACCTACATCGCCTTGCAACAAACGATTCATTTGAGCAGGATTTCCCATATCATTCCTGATTTCTTTCAGCACGCGTTTTTGAGCGTTTGTTAATTCAAAAGGTAGGTGGTTGTTGAAGAAATCAGTGAAATTATCACCGACAATTCCAAAAGGGTGTCCCTTTATTTTCTGTTTGTGTAACAGGTTTTTAGTAATCAGTTGCAATTGGATAAAAAACAATTCCTCAAATTTGAGTCTGAATTGGGCTATCGCCAAAGTCTCCGAGCTCTTTGGAAAATGGATATTAAATAAAGCTGTTTTTTTGGGAATCAATTTCAATTCCTCCATTAAATACAAGGGCAAAGTTTCTCCAAATAAGCCTTGCGTTTCCAGAAACAATTGCTGCATCAGTTTATTAATTACACGATTCGTGATTCCGCGATTGGTCAAAGTTTCTGTCGAAGGATAAACCGGTTGCATCGCCGATCTAAGGCTTTGTTGGTGTTCAGCCAAGAGTTCAATTTCAGGATGCGCCATATTGAAAACGGAGTTAAAGGCGGTGCATTTTCCGAAAATCACTATTGGAACGTTCAATTGAAGGCTTTCGCGAACCCATTTTTGTCCTTGAAACCACACCAATTCCATTTGCCCTGTATCATCTACAAAAGTAGCCACCAACCGTTTTCGTCCTTTGGCAAATTCTACCGTTTTGATGTTGATAATTTTGCCTACGAGCTGTACTTCAGCGGCATTAACTTCTAATTCATTAATTTTATAATAGCGGGTTCGGTCAATGTAGCGGTTCGGATAAAAGTTAATTAAATCCTGGTATTTGTGTATGCCCAATTCCTTCCGTAAAAGTTCCCCCCGATTAGGACCTACGCCTTTCAGGTATTCTATGGGAGTTTGAAGAAGATTATTTTGCATTTAGCGAAGGTAGTTTTTAATTGGGAAATTTTGAAATACTATTTTTGATAAGGCAACAAATTGTGATTTCCACTTTAAACGCAATATCTTTGAACAATTAAATAATAATAAATAATGACAACCCATCTCGTGCTCCTTCGTGGTATTAATGTTTCCGGTCACAATATGATAAAAATGGACCTTCTAAAAAAGGCATTGGAATCGATTGGTTTTGAAAATGTAGAAACCTATGTGCAATCGGGAAATGTTTTTGTAGATACAGCCGAAGAAAGTGCCGCCAAAGTAGGGTTCCAAATTAAACAGGAAATCTTTAAAACCTTTGGTCATGATGTTCCCGTGATTGTATTGGCTGCAGCCGATTTAGAAGCTTGCTTTGCCAACAATCCTTTTTTGAAAGAGAAGGAACTGGATACTAAAAAAATATATGTAGCTTTTGTGTCCAAAGAGCTGCGAAGCGACAGCATCAATGATTTAAAAAGTAGTCAGTTTAAACCCGATGAAGCAATTATCGATGGGAGTCGGATCTTTATAAAATATGCGGTGGGTGCCGGCAAAACAAGATTGGATCAAAAATATATCGAGAAAAAACTAAACTTGACGGCTACCATTAGGAATTGGAATACCGTTACGCAGTTGCTCAAAATGTTTGAAGCGAAATAATACTTTAGGTGCATTTATTCTAAATAAAAATAGCCCACTTTGTCGATTAGTTCGAAGTGGGCTATTTTAATAGCTATTATTTTTTTATAGTCGTGGTCCAATTTGCGCCACTAATATCCGTTAATTTTAGGGTGTATTTCCCTTGAGGGAGTTTTAAAAGCAATTCGTTTTGGATAGAAAGTGTTGCTTTTGAACCTAAGGGAATAATTAAACTGTGTTCACCTGACTTCAC
>CANEZU010000067.1 GCA_947444255.1 Flavobacteriaceae bacterium
CAGTGTATTCTCGAAAGGGGAGCTCTTTCAAGAACAAAAAATAGAACTACCCGATTATCCGGATGTATCCAATAGTCAGGAAGTAATCGTAATTGGCGCCGGACCTGCCGGACTTTTTGCGGCTTTGAAATTAATAGAATTGGGTTTGAAACCCATTATGATCGAAAGAGGCAAGGATGTTCGTGGTCGCCGAAGAGATTTGAAAGCCATTAATGTCGATCACATTGTCAACGAGGATAGTAATTACTGTTTTGGGGAAGGTGGTGCCGGAACCTATTCAGATGGGAAATTATACACCCGTTCCAAGAAAAGAGGCGATGTAAACCGGATATTGGAGCTCTTAGTGGCCTATGGCGCTACTCCTGATATCTTGGTGGATGCACATCCTCATATTGGTACCAATAAATTACCCCAAATCATTCAGGATATCCGTGAAAAAATAATAGAAAGAGGGGGGATGGTGCTGTTTGAAACTCGGGTGACGGATATACTGCTTAAGGATAATGAAGTTAGCGGGGTGGTTTGCCAAAACGGAGATCAAATTCTGGCGTCCAACATTATCTTGGCTACCGGACATTCTGCAAGAGACATCTACGAATTATTAGACCGCAAGAAAATTCTAATCGAAGCCAAGCCTTTTGCTCTTGGCGTCCGGGCGGAACATCCTCAGTCTTTAATTGACAGCATCCAATACAGCTGTGACTATCGGGGGGATTTTTTGCCACCCGCTCCTTATTCAATAGTGAAACAAGTTGCCGGCCGTGGCATGTATTCTTTCTGTATGTGTCCCGGTGGTGTCATTGCGCCCTGTGCTACAAGTCCGGGCGAAGTAGTGACCAACGGTTGGTCGCCTTCTAAAAGGGATCAGGCTACTGCCAATTCCGGCATTGTCATTGAATTGAAGCTGGAAGATTTTGCTCCCTTTGCTAAATTCGGCCCTCTTGCCGGTATGGAGTTTCAAAAAAGCATCGAACAGAAAGCCTGGCATTTGGCTTGCGAAAGTCAGAAAGTTCCCGCTCAACGCATGATTGATTTTACGCAGCATAAGGTATCGGCCACGATTCCCAAAACATCCTATGTACCGGGCACCACCTCCGTTGAAATGGGTGCTGTTTTTCCAGGATTCCTAAGCCAGATCCTAAGGGAGGGCTTCACGGAATTCGGAAAGTCCATGCGTGGTTTTCTAACCAACGAAGCGATTCTTCACGCTCCCGAAAGCCGAACTTCCTCGCCGGTTCGAATTCCACGTGATCCCATTAGTTTGGAACATCTGCAAATAAAAGGTCTCTATCCCTGTGGTGAAGGTGCCGGTTATGCGGGCGGAATTATCTCTGCAGCCATCGATGGGGAACAATCTGCTATCAAAATTGCAGCGTCAATACGAGGCTAAGTGCGTTTTTAAAAACAAAACACTCTTTTTTATATGTTAATTTTAAAAACGAATAAACTTCCTGAAAATGAAAGGATTGTGTTTTTACGATATCGTTATTTTAACAATAATTTCGGCTTTGTTTAGAGCAGAATTCACAAATTAGCAGAAAATTGTTACACAATTTGTCGTATTTTTGAAAAAAACAAACTATGAATTTGATACCAGAAGAATATACCATTAACGCCCTACTGATTCAGGATACTTATTTAGTAAACGGAGAATTAAAAAAATGGACTGGAGAAACATCGCCAGTGTATTCCAGCATATCCTCAACCGAAGCCTACGCGCCTACTTTATTGGGAGCAATTCCAACGATGGGGGAGGCCGAAGCGCAAGAAGTTACGGATGCAGCCGAAGCAGCCTACAACAACGGACAAGGATTGTGGCCAACGATGAAAGTCGTGGACCGTATACGATGTATGGAAAATTTTGTGCGTCAGATGAAAGCTACCCGATCAGAAGTTGTTAAATTTTTGATGTGGGAGATTGGAAAATCACTCGGAGATTCAGAGAAAGAATTTGACAGAACCGTAGAATACATCTATGACACTATTGAGGACTATAAACAATTGGATCGAAATAGTGCTCGTTTTACAAAAAGCCAGGGTGTAAATGCTATGGTTCGCAGAGGGCCACTGGGTGTCGTTTTGTGTCTTGGACCTTATAATTATCCTTTGAACGAAACTTTTTCCTTGTTGATTCCAGCAATCATTATGGGGAATACCGTAATTTTTAAACCTGCGAAACACGGTGTTTTGTTAATCTCTCCTTTATTAGAGGCTTTCAGAAGCAGTTTTCCAAAGGGTGTAATTAATATTATATACGGTCGAGGTCGCGAAGTGGCCAGCCCTATTATGAAATCCGGAAAAGTGACTATCCTTGCTTTGATTGGAAACAGTAAATCAGCTATTGCTTTGCAAGACCAGCATCCAAATAAAAACAGATTGCGTTTGATTTTAGGATTAGAAGCTAAAAATCCCGCTATTATTTTGCCAGATGCCGACTTGGATTTGGCTATCCAGGAATGTCTTGCTGGTTCTTTGTCTTTTAACGGACAAAGATGTACTGCTTTGAAAATCCTATATGTGCATGAATCGATTGCAGCAGAATTCAACAAAAGATTTTCAGCCAAAGTAGATGCACTTCCTTTTGGAAATCCGTGGGATCAATCAGTGATGCTTACGCCACTACCTGAAAAAGACAAGCCTGCTTACATTCAAGGATTGATTGACGATGCTGTCGAAAAAGGAGCTAAAGTAATCAATGCTAAAGGAGGGGAGCATTCTGATAATTATATTTTCCCTGCCGTTTTGTTTCCAATAAGCAAAAAAATGCGGGTGTATCATGAAGAGCAATTTGGCCCAGTAGTGCCAATCATGACTTTTAAAGATATTCAGGAGCCTTTGAATGATATGGCAGAATCAAATTATGGTCAGCAGGTGAGTTTGTTTGGTAAAGACATCAAGACCATTGCACCGCTGATTGATACTTTAGTGAATTTAGTGTGCAGAGTCAACTTAAACAGTTCTTGTCAGAGAGGTCCAGATGTATATCCTTTTACGGGTCGTAAGGATTCGGCTGTAGGAACCTTGAGTATCTATGATGCCTTGCGTTCTTTTTCAACACGTACCTTTGTAGCATCAAAAGACAATGCGTATAACAATGAAATTTTACAGGCTTTGTTGAATGGCAAAGAATCTAATTTTATTAGTACGGATTATATTTTGTAGTCTGTTTTAAGATTGATATTAAATACAAAAAACCGCAAACAGCTTTTAGTCTGTTTGCGGTTTTCTATTTTATAATCCACGGAATCTTAATTTGGGGATCCTGGTTCGTAGATGAGTCTAAGAAAAGAGCTGAATCTTTCGTTCGCTCTGCTAATAGGAATTCCCGTTACAATACCAATGAGAATATTATCAGACACACTCACTCTCATTTGGGGACGAATCGTCATATCAAAATCGGAATTTCGGATTTCTTTATTGAATTCAATTCCGATAAAATTCCGTGTTCCAGGAATCATATAATGGATATTGGAGTTGATTTGCCAATTGGTTTCCAGGGTATGACCTGCAAAAGAGTGTTCAAATTGGGGTCCGGTATAAAGCAGGGTGTGGAAATTTTGCCCCCATCTTTTAGCTGCCACAAAGAAAGGATTGTAAACGTTGCCTACAAAAAGTTTGCCGTTTCTGTAATTGTTAAAGCTGGTCAAAGCAAATTCCTGAATATAGCCTATCGCCATTGAAGTTTTCCTTTTTTCGGAAACATAGAACGAATATTGTCCTGCAATTTTGATGCTGCTTAATTCCGATTGTGGCGCTGTAGTATTTCCATTAGTAGGGTAATAAATCGAAAAGGGTAATTCTACTTCAAGCCCAAGGCGATCTATGGGAGCCCATTCGTATTCTACTAAAGCCAGATAGGAATCATGGTCTAATTTATCGGTTAAGCCCATTCCGACATTCCATTCTCGTTCTCCTTTTCGGGCTCCCAGATCCCGAATTAAATCAATGTAAAGCGGCTCGGCATGCAATACTTTTGGAGGTAGTTTTTCTTCTTCTACCTCTTCGATAAATAGGCTATCTGTCTTTGATTTGCTAATTTCGTTCTCGCTTTGTGCGTTCAGGCAGCTAACCGTTAAAACCGTCAGGATAGTAAAAAGGAATTCTTTCATAATTTATTCTAATTTTTGTTTCGTCTTATTTTTATTTTCCTCTAGATTCGGGGGATAATTAGTTCGAAGTGCCGAATTTAGCTCAATTAAAAAGGGCAGGAGTTTCTGCCGACTAACTTTAACTTAAATTTTTGAGTTGGGCAACAGCCACTAGTAGCCGAAAAAATCAAGCAGGTTTGTTTCTTAAAAAGGAAACTTATACCTTAACAGAAAGTAAAGGTTACTTAAAAATGGATTATATATTTAATGTTGAATTTCTTGAACCTGTTTTAGAGTTTTTGGAAAATCTAGATCCGAAATCTAGAGAAAAAATACTTTATAATATATGGAAATCGAGAAGCATAAACGATAGTGAATTATTCAAAAAACTTGATGGAGAGATTTGGGATTTTAGAACTTTATACAACAAACAATATTTGAGACTTTTTGCTTTTTGGGATAAATCAGACAAAAACCCGAAAGTAGAAATTGAAAGGGCAGAATCATTAAGAGTAAAATATTTTAACGAAAAGAAATAAGATTATGAAAACGTATAGTTTAGATGAAGTAACAGATAAATTCGTTGGAGAAAAAGGAACAATAAATAGAGAAAATTTTGAAAATGAATTAAAAATTGATTTAATTGGTCAAACAATTAAACAAATTCATAAAGAACGAAATTTGACACAAGAACAATTAGAAGAGTTAGTTGGCGTGAAAAAAGCTCAAATTCCAAAAATTGAGAATAGCTTAACTGACGCAAGATTCTATACAATTATTAAAGTTTTTCGAGCTTTAAATGCGAAAATTAATTTTAATGTAGAATTATTAAATTAGAATATAGCAATTCACTAAAATTGCCGATTGCCCAACATCTGCTTCAACTGTTTTGGGAATTTGGCATAATGGGAAGTTGGTTTTATGTCAGCACTATTTATACCTAATAAATAGTGACACTATAGTAGAAGTCCATAAAAAAAACCGAAAATTGCTTTTCGGTTTTTAGTTTCTATTTTATTTTTTCTTTTTGAGTCGGTCTTTGAAAATCTTCTCAAATTTCTCTAATTTGGGTTGGATTACCATTTGGCAATAGCCCTGGCTTTTATTATTGGCATAATAATTCTGATGGTAGTCTTCCGCTACATAAAAGGCAGACAAAGGCGCCACTTGAGTTACAATAGGATTGTTGTAGGCTTTGGCTTTGTTCAAGTCGCTAATTAAAGTTTCGGCAGCTACTTTTTGCTGATTATTTTTATAGAAGATCACCGATCGGTATTGGGTTCCCACATCGGCCCCTTGACGGTTTAGCGTAGTAGGGTCGTGGACAGTAAAGAAAACTTTTAGGATTTCATCCAGATTCGTTTTGGTTTTGTCATAGGTAATTTGGATCACCTCGGCATGTCCAGTCGTTCCGGTGCACACTTCTGCATAGGAAGGGTTTTTTGTTGTTCCTCCAGAAAAACCAGAGACCACACTTTCGACTCCTATTAGATTTTCATAGATGGCTTCGGTACACCAGTAGCATCCTCCGCCCAGTGTTATTGTTTCGGTATTTGTGTTTGTTGTCATTTTCTTAGTTTCTTTTTTTTGAGCAATCAGACTTAGGCTGAGCATCAAACAAATTAGGCTTGCTTTTATCATTTTTTATTTGGTATCAGGGACAAAGTCTAGTGCAATTGAATTCATGCAATATCTTTTTCCGGTTGGTTTTGGTCCATCGTCGAATATATGCCCTAAATGGCCATTACATCGGCCACAAAGTGCTTCGGTTCTTTGCATTCCAAGCGTGTTGTCTACTTTGAAAACGACACTTTCCGGACTTTCTTGTTCAAAAAAGCTAGGCCATCCACAGCTGCTTGAGAATTTTGCGCCGGAGCGAAATAATTTGTTGCCACAGGCTGCACAATAATAGGTTCCTTTGTCGTCAGAATTCCAAAACTTCCCAGTAAACGGGCGCTCGGTATCAGCTTCACGGCTAACCGCATATAGGTCTTCCGATAGCACTTTTTTCCATTCGGCATCCGTTATATTTAATTTCGTAGTATCGGTATTGGAATAATAAGGATTTTTCATTTTATTGATTTTGTTTTCCATAGTTATAGTTTTAGTAGACTTATTTTCTTTTTTAGTGTTTTGGGCGCACGCATTAAACAGAAACAAAGGAAGTAAAAATGCGAAGCTTAAAATTCGGGTCTTATATTTCATAGTCTTGAGTATTTCAAATGCAAATGTACATAGCAAAAAACAATAAATGGCAGCTTAGAATAGAAACGGACTGTTTTTTATCTAATTTTTAACTATTGTTTTTTCTTGCAAATCCGACTGCAAACAAAGACAATTGATTTCCCTCCATGCAGTTGCTAAACCCCTGCCAGCTACTAAACCCTAATCGACAAAATCCTAAGCCTTTTTACCTTTTACCCTAATTCAATTTTTTTAGCTTCTTGTTTTCTTAAACAAAAGGAAAGAGGACGTTAAAGGGTTTCACTATTATTAAGTTTTTTGTATTTTTGCTTTAGTAATAGCAATTATGGAAGAAGAAAAAGTAATATTGGTCAATATAAATGACGAAGTTATTGGGACGATGCCCAAGATGGAAGCACATGAAAAAGCGGTTTTACACCGTGCCTTTTCCGTATTTGTTTTGAATGACAATAAGGAGCTTATGTTGCAACAAAGAGCCCATCAGAAATACCATTCCCCTTTATTGTGGACCAATACCTGTTGCAGTCATCAACGACTAGGTGAGACCAATATAGCTGCGGGAAGTCGCCGTTTGTATGAGGAAATGGGTTTTCGTGTCCCCTTGAAAGAATTATTTCATTTTATATATAAAGCGCCTTTTGACAATGGTTTAACCGAGCACGAGTTGGATCATGTTATGATTGGCTATTCAAACGAAACCCCCAATATTAATAGGGAGGAAGTAGAAAGTTGGAAATGGATGAAAATTGAGGACGTCAAAGCCGATATGATTTTGCATCCTGAAATTTACACCATTTGGTTTAAGATTATTTTTGATCAATTTTACCATTATTTAGAAGAGCATACCCTTTAAGCTGTTTGTCAGCAAAAAACCAAAACCCATTTCCATTATGAGAGTTAGCATCAGCAGAAAAGCCCATTTTAATGCCGCCCACCGATTGTTTCGAAAAGACTGGACCTTTGAACAAAATCAAGCTGTTTTTGGAAAGTGCAACAACCCCAATTTTCACGGTCATAATTATGATTTAACGGTTAGTGTTACAGGTCAAATTGATCCAGAAACCGGATATGTGATGGATGTTAAACATCTTTCCGACCTTATAAAGGAGGAAGTAGAAGATCAATTTGATCACAAGAATCTAAATTTAGACGTTCCTGAATTCCAGGATTTGAATCCTACAGCCGAGAATATCGTAGTTGTGATTTGGAATAAAATCAGAAATAAAATTAAACCAGAATTTGATTTGGAGGTCGTATTGTATGAGACACCAAGAAATTTCGTAAGCTATAAAGGAGAATAATGGCATTAAAAATAGGAGATCGAATTCCGAATTTCAAAGCAAAAGACAGTAAGGGAGAAGACTTTGATATCCAATCTGTTTTGGGTAAATGCCCTTTGGTTATTTATTTTTATCCCAAAGACAATACACCGGGATGTACGGCACAAGCCTGTAGTTTCAGGGATCAATATGAAGATTTCCAGGATTTAGGTGCCGAAGTTATTGGTATAAGTGGTGACAGTGTGGCTTCGCATCAGAAGTTTAGCCGACAGTATAAATTACCTTTTATCCTTTTGTCCGATTATGACAAGAAAATCAGAGCTCTTTTTGGTGTTCCTACCAATTTATTCGGTCTAATTCCGGGCCGAGTGACTTATGTGGTAGACCAAAACGGAATCATAACTATGATTTTTGATAGTATGTCTGCCGGAATTCATATTAAAAAAGCCTTAGCGGCCATCAAAAAATTAGTAGTCTAGTTATTACAATCTCATTAGCTATATTTGTATAATCTAATCAGCAAATATAGAATCAATGCAATCAAACTTATATCCATTCAAATTCGAGCCTATTTTAAAAGAACGAATTTGGGGCGGAACTAAACTACAGACCGTTTTACATAAAACAATACCTTCTAATAAAACAGGTGAAAGTTGGGAATTATCAACTGTAGCAGGGGATGTGAGTGTGGTGGCGAATGGAGCCTTCAGGGGAACGTCCCTCAATACGCTAATCAATGATTATCCGGAAGCACTTCTGGGAACAGCTGTTTACAAACGATTTGGCAAGCAATTTCCACTACTTTTTAAGTATCTGGATGCTAAAGAAGATCTGTCTATTCAGGTGCATCCCAATGATGAATTGGCCAAACTAAGGCATCAGTCTTTTGGAAAAACAGAAATGTGGTACATCCTGCAGGCCGATCCGGAGTCAAGAATCATTGTAGGTTTCAAGGACGAATCGAATGCGGAGGAATATCTGAATCAGTTGGCTAATAAGACCGTTTTGAATCTTTTGCAGGAAGTTGAGGTCCAGGCCGGAGATGCCTTCTTTATTGAAACAGGAACCGTGCATGCCATAGGAGCTGGAATTGTTTTGGCAGAAATTCAGCAGACTTCCGATATTACCTATCGAATATATGATTTTGATCGAACGGATGATTCCGGGAATACTCGTGAATTGCATGTCGACTTAGCTTTAGAAGCCATAAATTATACAAAAGCCGATACCAAAGCAAATTATACTAAGACAGCAAATGCTGCTAATACCATTGTAGATTGTCCTTATTTTACCACAAACTATATTCCTTTAAGCGGTAGTACGAAAATTAGTAGAGACGGTAGTTCTTTTTTGGTTTATATGTGTGTTGAGGGTGCTTTTGATATTAAGACAGCCACAGCCCATTATCATTTTGAGAAAGGCGATACGGTTTTAATTCCAGCCAGTATTCGTGATTTTGATTTAAGCGGAAAGGCCTCTCTTTTAGAAATATATATTAAATAGTTTTTAATAGAAAGATTATGTGTACTTTTGCACCCAAATTAACAAATTTTAAAATTTAAAATTACAATGGCAAACATTAAAAATTTAAAGAAAGACATCAACTTCGTTTTAGGAGATATAATTGAAGCGGTTTACTTATTTGAAATGTCAACTACAGGAAAACCAACTGAAGAAACGAATGCATTAATTGATGAAGCGATCGCTACATTTGATGTTTTGATTAGTAAAGTAAACGCTAAAAACGTTGAAAACAAAAAAAGTCATTTCAAACAAATCAATGTTGAATTAGAACAAGCTGCAAATCAATTGATTGCTAAGATCAACAAATTACAGTAAAAAAAAGCAATAGAAAAGTGTTATTTTATTTTGCAAATCTAAAATACACGGTTATATTTGCAGTCGAAATAAGTCGCCAGCGTAGCTCAGTTGGCTAGAGCAGCTGATTTGTAATCAGCAGGTCGTGGGTTCGAGTCCCTCCGCCGGCTCAAAAAACCGTTCTGAAAAGAGCGGTTTTTTTGTTTATAATTGTTGTGGCGCTTGAAGAATTTGCTTCAGCATATTCAATAAAATTAAGATTCATTCCCAGAACGAAAAAAGCCCTTAGATTTAAAATCTAATGGCTTTTTTATACATTGTTTTATAACTTTATTCTGTTTTTTTACGCTCGGTATACAATTCAATTAGTCTTTTGCCATATTTAGATTTGGCTACTTTTGGTGTCATCGATTTTTGAACGGTATCTAAATATTTCAAATTGATATCCGAAATTTCGGTTAAAGCCAGATAAGGAGCAATTTCCATGGTTCGGTTGTTTAAAGCGAAATTAGTAACAAAGAGGTATCTTCTTTTGATATTTTGTTTTTGTTTCTCCTCAAGGATAGCTGTAGCTGAGACATTCTTATTTTGAATTGCTTTGAATTTTTGTTCTAGTAAACTCAGGTTTTCATCATTGAAACGGGCTATTACTTTTCGGTATTCCTCATATTTCGCTTGATTCTTAGAGCCTGTTATTTTAACATCCGAAAGAAAATGTTCTAAGCTCGTTTGGATGTTGATATTCCCTTCTTCGGCAAAAAACAACAAATTATTATCCATAGAATTAGAAACGCCCCGGTCTAGAAAAAGATAATACATCTCAGGAGATTCGATTTTTAAATCACTTGCGAAATTAGAATCACCATCAATTTGGATCGTATCTATAGCAACGAGCGAAGTGTCTACTACTTTTTGAATGTAAAGTGTCCCCTTTTTTAGGCCTTTAATGTTTCCACTAATGTGTAAATTGGTATCTGATTTTTTTTCGTTGCAGGCAACTAATACTAATACAGAGAATAAAGCAAGAACAGACTTTTTCATGAAATTGTTTTTTTTGCTAAAATAAAAAAAATACCCAATTTATTGTTGCTATTGGGGATTTAATTTATCCTTTTAACCAAGCCTCTTTTAGTTTGTTTTTTGAGGAATCGGTCGCCTCAAAGCTTTCCTTGTCTTCATAAGTCAGTTTAACTTTTCCTGTTATCGTTTTCTCTAGTCCTTCTCTTTTTATCTTTATAGCAATTGGATCTCCATCCTTCCAGGATTGACTGATTGTAATCATATCATAGATGTTGTCTAAGTTGTATTCTTTCTCATTTATAGCCAATAGTATGTCTCCGCCTTTAATGTCTAGGTTTTTGTAAAATTCATTCAGTTCTTTGCCTGGAATCACAATGATTTCTTTGTTTTCCTGATTTACGGTGATGTAGGGGATTCTGCCTTTTAGAAAAACATTGGAGGGAACTTGAATTATTTTTTTACCGATACCCATTTTTGTTAAATACGCATCATAGGAAATAGGAGTCGGTCCGGATACGTGAGTTTTTAGAAATTCACCTACTTCAGGATAGCTGAATTCTGTAATTTTCGCAAAAAGATCATTGTCGTTAAACGGTTTTTTAGGACCATATTCTTCGGATAATTTTTGCATCAAATTCAGAATTCCTTTCTGGCCGTTGCTTTTTTCTCTGATGATAATGTCGATACACATTCCTATTAAAGCACCTTTTTCATAAACGTTAAGGTATTGCTCTTTGAAGGGTTTCACGAGAACATTTGAACTCATTTCGGTAAAGGGCATGCTGTCATTCATAGTGGCAGCATTGGTTATTTTACCAGAAATTCTTTCTAAGAAATCGGCTTCGGTTATGAGGTCCTGATTGATTTGGAAAAGATTGGCGAAATATTCGGTTACTCCTTCATACAGCCAAAGGTGTTCGGACATCTTGGGCGTATTGTAATCGAAATACTGAATCTCTTTGGAATGGATGCTCAGAGGGGTTACAATATGAAAAAATTCGTGTGAGACGATATCTTTTAATTGTTCGGCTAGTTCGTTTGCTGGCATCGCCTCCGGCATTACGACTGTAGTGGCTGTGGGATGTTCTAA
>CANEZU010000068.1 GCA_947444255.1 Flavobacteriaceae bacterium
GACTATGATTTGTTGATTTATGTTGCCAATTGGCCAAAACCTAGAATTAATGCCTGGGATATATTGTTACAAGCGCGTTCGGTCGAAAACATGTGTTATACGATTGGCGTGAACAGAATAGGCCCAGACGAAAACAATCATGAATATACTGGACATTCTCAACTAGTTGATTTTCTTGGAAATTATCTTATCGAACCCAAAGAAACAGAGGGTATTTTTATTGCCGAATTGGATAAAGAACGGATGCTCGAAACAAGAAAAAAACTGGGCTTTCTTAGGGATAGAGATTCTTTTAGGGTGATAGATTAAACACTTGTTCTACATCCCAATTGGCCCGAACATCAATCTCTTTGGGGAAATAGAGTACGTCTTCCGATTGTCTTTTTTCTAAAAAATTACCAGGATCCCATTCCTTGTTTTTGTTGTCGTCATAAATAACTCTCAAAGTAAATAAACTCGGTTCCAAAAGGTTGAAATCAATAATTGTTTTCTCTTCAGAATAGGCCGTGGCAAGTAAATCACCTTTGGTATTAGTAAGTTCTATAATAATTGGAAATCGCTTCACATTTTCTAATTTCACTCTTAGATTTCCATAATCAGCAGGGGTTCGAGTACTAAAATTAAAGGATAAAGTGTCGTTAACCTTATCCAGATAATCAGTCAAAGCACCGGGCATAAGTTTGATATTGTATTTTTCTGATAGCTCTTTTTGGAAATCAAATTTCAATTCCTGATTCCATTCATCATATTCTGTTTTGTAGACAACGGCAATCGAGTCTTTATTGATGAACTGAATTTTACTAGTATCAAATTTTGTAAGCGGTACCGTGCTTGTTAATGTAAATTGCTCTCTAAAATTTAAAGTACCCGTTTGTTTGGAACTAATGGCTAGCGTATCCTTTTTCTGGTTTTTAATTTTAAAGATATAATTTTTGTTGAATTTGTCTTTAGAAATCCCAAGACTTAAAGAATCAACTTTTAAAGGTTTAAACCAAATTTGAACCGAATCCTTGTCTTTTAATTTGCTCACAATTATGGGAAGGATCTCTTTTTGGTTTTTCAAAACGAGCTTTAAATCCTTTGGTCTTCCCTCATAGCCTAATGTTGCTCTGTTTCCAGAGGCTTGACTAGGTTTAAACGCATAAAAGGGCATCACTTCTTTAAATAAGCTCAATTCAAAAGTAGAGTCGGTGGGAATGGTGATGAATTCTTTGTGAAAAGCAATTTTCTCCCTTTTTGGATTGTAAATAGTATTGTTATTTTCGTCTTTTAACGCCACTAATAAATATTTTCCGGCTTTTAAATTTTCTAAACTATATGTTTTTAAACTGTCAAGTGTATTAGTGATATATCGAGGCGGAAATTTATAAACAGTAGAATCAGTATATTTTTCATCCACATCATATAACATAACGGAAACGAAATTGTCTTCTTTTTTATTTAAAGCATCCCGTATTGTTCCGCTAAGTTTTAAGGAATCGATGTAAGTACCAGTCGAAAATATATATTTAAACTGATTGTAAGGATTCCCTTCATTATTATCGGTAATACTTTGTCCAAAGTTGAAACTATAGGTAGTATTTGGCTTTAGTGTATCTTTAATTTTTATGGTGATATATTTACTCGCAGTAGTAGGTAGAATCTCCGGTTTTGTGATCATTGGCGGAGAAATAATCAATTGTTTATTGGCATCTTTCAATTTCACATATTCATCAAAAGTCAATTTAATTTCTTTTCCTCTAAATTCGGTGCTGAAATTTTTCGGAAAACTCACTTTCAAAACCGGTGCTAAGGTGTCTTTTAATCCACCAGTGATGGATCCTCTTTTTGCACATCCGCTAAGCACAAAAAGGATCAATAAGGATATATAGATAAATTTGTTTTTCAATTTCATGCTCGAAAAATTAGAAGCCACAAAATAACAATTATATTTTGGCTAACCGAAATCTTTTTACTTTTTATTAGGAGCTATTTCCTGCTATCCGTTCTATCCATGCTAAAAAGCATGGGATGCCACTTCTATCAGGGCTAAAAGGATCCAGTCTTTGATACACGATTTTCTATCATAAGTTTAGGAGTGCGACATCGCCATGCAAATTATGCTAATTCGAGCGCCCGGTATTTTCATAAGTGCCCGGCTACAGGCTTCTAATGTAGAACCAGTTGTAATAACATCGTCAATTAAAACGAAATGTTTATTGTGATCTTTTTCAGAATAAGTTACTTCAAAAATATTTTCAACATGTTCAGTTCTTCCAAGCAGATTTTTTTTCACCTGAGTTTTTGAATAAACTACCCTTTTTAGAAGTTGTGTATTATAAGGAATATTCAGGTTTTCGGATAAGGCCAAACCAAAAGTGCTCACTTGATTATAGCCTCTTTCTCGCAATCTTTTTTTATGAAGCGGAACGGGAATGATTTCATCAAAGGTTTTAGATACAGTCAAAGTTTTTAAATCCTCGGCCTGCCATTCTCCAAAAAGGGTTCCCACTTCTTCATGACCTCTATATTTTAAACTGTGAATCATTTCCTGAACAATTCCTTTTTTATGAAAATAAACTAAAGTAGATACAAATTCAACAGCTACTTTTCCATAGAATTTCTTAAAAGCTTCATTTTCGGGATTCAAAAAATGATTGGTTAGTGGAATTTCATGACGACAAATCGTACAAATTACATTTTCCTTAGAAAGTAAAAAGGCATTACATCCCAAGCAAACCTTAGGGAAAAGCACATTTATAAGGTTTACAAACATCTTTTGGGTATTTATCGTACATAAAAATAAGAAAATCAGTCATTACAATGGTATTTTATAACACTTTTTATATTTTTGCACCACTATGGCAAAACAAGAAGATTTATTTAAGAACGTTATTTCACATGCAAAAGAGTACGGATTTATTTTTCCGTCAAGCGAAATATACGATGGTTTAAGCGCTGTTTATGATTATGCTCAGAACGGAGTCGAATTAAAGAAAAATATTAGAGAATACTGGTGGAAATCAATGGTGCAAATGCACGAAAATATTGTAGGCCTTGATGCTGCAATTTTGATGCATCCAACGACTTGGAAAGCTTCAGGTCACGTTGATGCTTTTAATGATCCATTAATTGATAACAAAGATTCAAAAAGAAGATACAGAGCCGATGTTTTGATTGAAGATTATGCTGAAAAGTTAAATCAAAAAGCGCAAAAAGAAATTGAAAAAGCACGTCTTCGTTTTGGAGATGCTTTCAATGAAGAAGAATTCAGTGCTACAAATCCTCGTGTTGTAGAATATTTGGCTAAAAATAGAGAAATTCTGGAGCGAATGGGTAAATCCTTAGGCGAAGAAAATCTAGAAGATGTAAAAGCTTTAATTGACGAATTAGAAATTGCCGATCCTGAAACAGGATCGCGTAATTGGACCGAAGTGCGTCAGTTTAATCTGATGTTTGGAACGAAATTAGGGGCTTCTGCAGATTCAGCAATGGATTTGTATTTGCGTCCAGAAACGGCTCAAGGTATTTTTGTGAATTTTTTAAATGTTCAAAAATCGGGTCGAATGAAAATTCCTTTCGGAATTGCACAAACCGGTAAAGCGTTTAGAAATGAAATTGTAGCCAGACAGTTTATTTTTCGTATGCGTGAATTTGAACAAATGGAAATGCAATTTTTTGTGCGTCCAGGAGAAGAAATGAAATGGTACGAATATTGGAAAACAACACGACTAAACTGGCATTTATCGCTTGGTTTAGGGAAAGAGAATTACCGTTTTCACGATCATGATAAATTAGCGCATTATGCAAATGCCGCGGCCGATATTGAATTTAATTTCCCTTTTGGATTCAAAGAATTAGAAGGAATTCACTCTCGTACGGATTTCGATTTAAAAGCACATGAAGAATTTTCAGGTCGCAAATTACAGTATTTTGATGCCGAATTGAATCAGAATTACACGCCTTATGTAGTTGAAACGTCAGTAGGATTAGATCGAATGTTTTTAGCGGTTTTCTCTAACTCTTTGAAAGAAGAAGTTTTGGAAGACGGATCTACAAGAACCGTTTTACAATTACCTTCTATTTTAGCGCCAACAAAAGCGGCAATTTTTCCATTAGTTAAAAAAGATGGTTTGCCTGAAATAGCACATCAGATTATTGACGATTTAAAATGGGATTTCAATGTGGCTTATGACGAAAAAGATGCTGTTGGAAGACGTTACAGACGTCAAGATGCTCTCGGTACTCCATTCTGTATTACAGTGGATCATCAAACTTTAGAGGATCAAACGGTGACCATCCGTCACAGAGATTCAATGAAACAAGATCGCGTTAAGATTTCAGATTTGAAGTCAATTATCGAAAATGAAGTTTCCATGAAAAACTGGCTAAAACAAATGTAAATATAAAGCCACGGCCATATATTTAATGGATTATAAAGGAAAGGCTTCTCATTTAGAAGCCTTTCCTTTTTAGGTGTAGAACGAGGTTAAAACCGGTAGCCAATAAATAAATCACCTCTAAGGACTGCATCGGGTCTATCTGTCGTTCCAAATAGGACTCTTCCAGCTCCAAATAATGTTTCAACTACGAATCCCTTCGTGTTGACCCATTTTTTTCCAATGGATAATCCCAAAGCTGTTGCTGAGAAAGATTTTTCAACGCTTATAAAACCTCCCGAATTACCTTTAAGATATTTAGCAAATCCTTCTACAAAAAACCCATGTGCTCCATATTGTTTCGTTTCTTGAAAATAAAAACGCACAAATGGAGTGATCGAAAAAGATTCTATATCATTTCCCTGACCAATTAATATGGAGGATCCGTAGGTAAACTCGTTGGAAGATAAGTATTCGTAGGTAGCATTAAATCGTCCCAAAAGAAGATGAATACCTCCAACTTTAAGTTCGTTTTTTTTCTCAAAAATTGATCTTTTGCCAGATTCTGTTGGTTTTGTTGTTGGATTTTCTGAATTGCTTTTTGCCGTCTCAGTTAGTGTACTTGTTTGACAAAAGGCTCTAGAAAATGAAATGAGACAGATAATGAGACAGATACATTTCATAAAATATTATATTTTATATCAAATGTATGTTAAATAAATGATTTTATAAACCTAAGCTCTTTTAATTGGTAGTACATTTAAAAGTATTTTAAGGCTTTTGTCGAAACTAGACAATGAAATTGTGTTGAGTTTAGGGGGGTTCTTAAATTTAATTATAGTTCTGTTTTTTTGCTTAGGATAGGTCTTGTCTAATAATTGTATGAAAATATTTAGATTATACCCAGATGCTTTTATTAAGGATTCAATAGCAATTCTATATTCTTTTAGTTTTGGAAGTTCAAGATCTTGTTCTTTTTTGTTTTTTCTAAGATATCTTCGCTTTGGAATTTGCGTTCTCATTTCCGAAAAAAGCGCAGCGTCAATACGCATAAAAAGGATGTTATGAATAATCTCCATACTGTAATCTGGATTTTTATATACCGCCGCCCAATCCGTTTGGATCATTTCAAAAATATTCTCAAAAAACAAATTCGGTAGTGTACGGATCCATTTGAATGCTTCGTCATTTTGTTCCTCATATAATTTTTTTGCAAATGAGTCGATTACAGATTCTTTGAATATAGTATATCCCGAAGCTTCCTCTATTAATTTGTCGGTATCAGCCCAATCAATTTTTTCTAAAAGGGTTGATGCTGAATTTGCGTATTTAAGTTGACTGAGATTTAAATAACCTTCATTTTTTGCCTGAATGATTAGTTTTAAAATGGCAAGCGCGAATTTGGGATCAATTACTTCTATAAAATTATCTTCTGCTGAACTTTCTCCAATGTTTATTTTAATCGGATTTGAAATGGAATTTAATAGTTCATTTGAAACAGAAGAAAATCGATAAATTGTTTTTACTAATTCGGATAGTTCAAACCCAGAATTTACTTCGAATGACATAACTTTTTGAAAGTGATTTAACGAAATAACATTTTGCTTATTAGCTAAAATAAAAACGGGGATTATTTCTGAACCAATTCGCAGACCACTTTCCAAAGAACCAAACTGTATTCGTATCATTTTATTTTTTTAAAATTTTAAGCCATTCCGACATTTGAAATTTTTCCCTATTAAGTATTATTTCAGAATTTTCGGTTTTTTGAGCATCTAGTGTCTCCTCAGTCCTGTCTTCAGGATTTAATAATTCTTTAAGATTCTGTAACATATACCAGGCTGATTTTTGACTAATCTTTAAATTTTCAGCCAAGGCAACTGAACTTATTGTTTCTTCCTTTATCTGAATTAGCCAGAGTGCAATGAACCATTTTTGCAGGGATATATTCGAATTGTAAAACACAGTATTAGTCTTTACATTAAAATACTTAGCAGTATTTCTACATCTATAGCGATTGTTTTTACATGCATATACTTTTGAATTTTTATCAAATGGACTTATTACTTTTCCTCTCCAACGTATTTCTTCAAGATGTTCAATACAAGATTGTTCATCAGGAAAGGCGACTAATATATCATTTACGCTATTGAATTCAAGCTTAAGCATAGGGTTTTAGAATAAATTATCTTTTAAATTTTAATTTACATAAAAATACAAAAAAATGGTGTAATATAATATATAGTTCAAATTATTTTTATAATTTAAATTTTTTGCAAGAAATATAAATGTAGTTTAACGTAGTTATTTACCTTTTATGAATTAATATTCTACAACTTTTGATTTGATTAAATATTATTTATAAAAAACTTTTAAATAATGTAAATTAGCATTTCATTTTATTTGTAAATTAAAGTACAAGTAAAATACCCCCAAACCTATTTTACATACTTTTTAAAAATATCCTAAGATATTTTACCGCTTAATGCTTTACTAGACCCTAATTTAGGAAAGCAGGAATGAAGTATTCGTACATTATAATTGATGACAATCAAGAAAGCATCCTGAACACTCAGGCAGTGTGCTCGCGCTTTCAGTCACTTTATTTTGTAGGTTCTGCAATGAATTATGATGCAGGCCTAAACCTTATTCTGGAATGTCAACCCCAAATTGTTTTTTTAGAAGTGGATCCTGTAGATAAATCGACTAATTTGTCTTTTCAACTTATTAATGAATTATATCGTTATCTTAAAGAGATTCCCAAAATTATAATAACCACAAAAAATACCGATCATTCTTTTGAAGCTATAAAACAAGAAGTTTTTGACTATTTGATAAAACCAATTGGAATTAATGAGCTTAGAAAAACGGTGTTTAAGTTAGATAAATCCCTGAACAGTCTTCCCTCATTGATAATTGAAAATAAGCAAACTAATAAGGGTTCTGATTTGCTACTTCCTGTTTTAGACGAATCAGAGTCTACGATTCCAACTCTTGAAAAAGAGGTTCAGTCTGAAATTGATAGTGAGGAATCTGATTTGGGACCTCCTGTTTTAGACGAATCAGAGTCTACGATTCCAACTCTTGAAATAGTAGCGGAACCTGGGATAGAAAGTACAGAATCAGATATGGGCTCTAGTTCTTTTGATAAAGCTATTTCGGAGGATTCTTTCGTGAAAACTAAAATTCAACAGGATAAACCGCTTGTAATTTGTGTCAAATCCTACGGGGATTACCGCTTCATTGACGCTAAGGATATTTGTTATTTGAAAGCGGACAATAATTCTACAGACATCCATTTGTATAATGGAGAGATGATTACGGCTTTTAAAACACTCAAACATTTTGAAGGAGTGCTTTCAGCTCCTTTTGTTAGGATTCACAATAGTTATATTGTTAATATAGATTATGTATCCAGAATACATACCGGTAATTCGGTTTGTTATATCAAGAACACGATTACTAAACTCCCGTTTTCAAAATCCTATAAAGAAAATGTAGATTCTATTATAAATAGTATCACAAACGGGAATTATCTAGAGATTTAAAAAAACCATCCACATTGATTTGATATTCATTCACTATCAAACGAGACCATTCTACCATATATACACTTTTAAAAGCCTGAATTAGAGCCATGCTGTGTAGTTTTACAAAGTGATCTACAAGAAATCACCTATAAATTTGAAACACAAAACACAACATAAAAACTCTTACATTATGAAAAAAGCAACTTTAACAATCGGATTATTTTCTTTGATGATGGTATTAACTTCATTTACTTCTGCTTCTGGAACACCAACTATTAAATCAGTAGCTACTATTGAAGTGCCAGTAAATTCTACTCTAGCAATTGGAGGAACTCAAAGCTGCCCAAGATCAGGACAATATGTTAGATACTAGTTTTTAAGTAAATAAATAATTTCAAGGCTACCAATTGGTAGCCTTTTTTTATGTCCTTAGATTTGTTATATTAGCCTAAAACAATTCTAGCTTTTGAAAAATATAATTTACATTATTATATTCCTTCTATTTTTATCTTTTAGTTGTTCTAAAAGTAAGAACTTCAAAAGTGGAGTTGAATCGTCAGATAGTTTAAGTTCCTTTATAGCTTCTGCAAAAAATGATAAGATCTCTGAATCACAAAGAGTAAAATACAACAAGAAAGCATTATTACTCCTGTCCAATTCTGATAATGATTCGGTTTACAGAACACGACTAATAGAAATAGCACGAGAATTTTATTATCTCCAGCAAAATAAAGAACTCAAGAATACTTTAGCAATCGTTCTTGAAAAATCTATTGAGAAAAAGGACTCTTTAAATTTGGCTAAAGCCTATAACATGTTGGGAAGTCAAAATATTAATTTGGGTAAAAATGATAGTGCTTATTATTATTTATTAAAATCAGAAAAGATATTTGTTAAATTAGAAGACAGCTTAAGTTTAGGCAAAAATTATTTAGACAAGGCTTTTGTTCAAATGTATGAAAGTGATTATTCAGGCTGTGAGCTATCCTCTATTCAGGCATTAACCTTTTTGAAAAATTATAAAATAAGAACAGATGAATACGATGCCTATAATTTAATTGCGGTTAGTTCTAACGAATTAAAAAATTATGAAAATGCCTTAATTTACCATACTAAAGCATTAAACACAGCAAAGGAATACAAGCTGATTAACGAATATCATTTAGAAGCCAATTCCAGAAATAATATTGGAGTTGTTTATCAAAATCTAAATAAAAAAGAGGAAGCTATTGCTAATTTTGAAATAGCACTCCAGGATCAAAACCTACTCAAAGATTTCCCTAGCTTGTATGCCATTATAATTGATAATTTAGCCTACTCCAAATTTAAATTAAAGGATTTTTCCAATTTACCCGATTTGTTTTACCAGTCTTTAGCGATTCGGGAAAAGAATAATCTCGAATCGGGTATTATCGCTAATAAAATTCATCTATCAGAATTCTTTGCGCTTACCAAAGACAGTATTAAATCTCAAAAATTAGCACAAGAGGCACTTCTTTTAGCGAAAAAAACCAATATTTCTGGGGATTTATTAGGCTCTTTGAAGCAGTTGTCTCTCGTTGATCACAATAATTCGTCTCAATATTCTAAAGAATATATTAAAATTAGTGATAGTATTCAGGAGGAAGACAAGAAAGCCCGAAATCGTTTTGCCCGTATTCAATATGAAACCGATGAGATTATTCAGGAGAAAGATCTCTTAGCGCAGCAAAATCGAAACTTACTTTATTTTTTAGTGTTAATTTCGGCTTTGGCAGTATTATTATTTGTGATAAGGACGCAAAGAAATAAAAACAGACTACTTTTACTCAAACAACAACAGCAAAAAACAAATGAGGATATTTATAATTTATTAATCTCCCAGCAAACAACGATTGAAGAAAATAGAGTAAAAGATAAAATAAAAATTGGTCAGGAATTACATGATGGTGTTTTAGGAAGATTATTTGGCGTGAGATTAAACTTGGATAGTTTGAATAAAATCCATAATGATGATTCCATAAATACAAGATATCATTATCTGAATGAACTAAAAATCATCGAACAGGACATTAGAGAAATATCCCATGATTTGAGTAGGGAAAAGCATTTTCTGATTAATAATTTTGTTGCCATTGTTCATAATCTTATAGAAGATCAAAAGCTCTCTTTTGAGCCAAATATTACTTTCTATATTGACAAAAAAATTAAATGGGATCTTAAAGACAATCAGTTAAAAATTAATTTATATCGAATTTTACAGGAATCGCTTCAAAACATTAATAAATACGCTAAAGCTAAAAACATTAATGTAGATTTTACTAAAGTTGAGGATAAAATCGTCCTAACAATAGTTGATGACGGATTGGGATTTCACGTGAGCAATAAGAAAAATGGAATTGGCTTACAAAATATGAAATCAAGAACGATTGATTGCGAAGGTGTCTTTGAAATTAATTCTAAAAAAGGGAAAGGCACATCGGTAATAATAACAATACCCACAATAATATAAACATTACAATTAGTGAATTATGGCAAAAAAAATAAATATACTTATTGTAGACGATCACCCATTCATTATAGAAGCCTATAAGAATGCGATAAAAGGGTATAATTCTAAAGCAATTTATGATTTTGTGATTACACAAGCTAAAGATTGCGAATCAGGATACGAGGCTATAATGGCTAAGGACATTGAGCCCTTTGGAGTTGCTTTTTTTGATTTAAGCATGCCGGTATATGAGGAGAAAGGAATTTTTTCGGGCGAAGATTTAGCCCTTTTGATAAAAAAACAAATGCCAGAGTGTAAAATTATACTGCTGACAATGCATTCCGAATTGTTGAAAATAAATACCATTATTAAGAATATTAATCCGAATGGATTAGTGATAAAAAACGATCTTACTTTTGATGAATTGCTGTTAGCATTTGACAAAATTTTAAAAAATGAAAATTATTACAGTCAAACAGTTGTAAAATTAGTGAGTCAAACCCAATTTGAAAATATTGAAATAGATGCTTTTGATAAACAAATTCTATATCAATTGTCTAAGGGCACTAAAACAAAAGATATTCCGCAATATGTTCCCTTGTCACTAAGTGCCGTAGAAAAAAGAAAATTAAATTTAAAAGAATTACTTGAAATTAAAGGAGGTAGTGATATTGATTTAATTAGAGAGGCTAAAAATAAAGGTCTTTTATAGTGTTTTTAAAACCGTAATTAGAAATGTGGGAAACCGTAAGGAATTATGCGGGAAACCGTAATTAAAAAAGAAGAGTTCTGTGCTAATTTAGCCCTGTGATTAGGAACTAGTAGTCCGTCACAAAAGTTTAAAGGGAATTTATTCCAATAAAACGAAACTCTTTTTGTCCCAAACAAAAAAAACCTATAGGCTACTAAAAAATAAAAAAAGCGACCTCTCCTTGAGAATGGTCGCTTTTTTTATAGAACTTACTAGTGTTTATTCTTCAGACAAAGCATTCCATCCTCTTGCCTTCAAAGGAATTTTTGTATCAGCTCGAGTTATTAGATGGATGCCTTCGCTTTCTTGAGTCATATGCCCTATGATAGTAAAATTTGGATTTCCTTTTATCTTATCA